>JAEZKN010000101.1 GCA_023415395.1 Actinomycetes bacterium | reverse complement strand
GCCTCCGACCGCTCGCTGCCCGAGGTCGCCTGGCCGGCCGTGGCGAGGCTCGGCCAGGGCTCGGCGCTACGCCGCGTCGCCGACTCCGGGGAGCGCTGCGTGCTGCACCTGCGCGACGGGAGCCGGTACGACGCCGTGCCCCGCCGGGTGGGCGCCGACTTCGTCGAGGTGAGCGTGGGGGCGGACCGCGCGCTCCTCGTCCCCTTCAGCGCCCTCGCGGCTGTCCAGTCCCGCTGACTCGGCGCGTCTTGCCTGTGTCGGATCGCCGAGTCGGCGCGTCTTGCCCGTCTGGGATCGCCGAGTCGGCGCGTCTTGCCCATGCGGCCGGCAACTAGCGCCGACTCGAGCCTCTCCGGCGGGCAACTAGCGCCGACTCGAGCCTCTCCGGCGGGCAAGTTGCGCCGACTCGCGGGTCAGGTGGCGTCGGCGTCGTAGGGCGGGAGCTCGCCCTCCTCGAGGGGGCGCTGGCCGCGGCGGGCGGGCCGGCGGACCGGCTCGTCGTCCTCCTCGAGGGCCTCCTGGATGTGGCGGCGGACGATCGCGCGGGGGTCGAGGTCGCGCAGCTCGAGGTCGGCGTACTCCGGCCCGAGCTCGGAGCGCAGCTCGTCGCGCGCGCTGTTGGCCAGGGTGCGGACCTTGCGCACCATCTGCCCGAGCTGGCGGGCGAGCTCGGGCAGCCGGTCCGGGCCGAAGACCAGGACCGCGACGAAAGCGATGACCGCGAACTCCGGCAGCCCGACCCCGAACACGCGTCAGAACTTACTGGTCGGCGTCAATCCCAGCTGCATCCCGGCCAGGCCGCGGCCCCGTCCGGCGAGCTTCTCGGCGATCTCCACGAGCACGCGGGCACCCGGAGCGGTCGGGTCGGACTCGACGATCGGCTTGCCGACGTCGCCGCCCTCGCGCAGCGAGGTGTCGATCGGGATCTGCCCCAGGACCGGCACGTCGTAGCCGAAGCGGGCCGAGAGGGTGCCGGCGACGCGCTCGCCGCCGCCGCTGCCGAAGATCTCCAGCCGGTGGTCGGCGGAGGGCTCGCAGTGCGGGCAGGGCAGGTAGCTCATGTTCTCGACGACGCCCACGACGCGCTGGTGCATCATCGAGGCCATCGTGCCGGCGCGCTCGGCCACCTCGGCCGCGGCCTCCTGCGGGGTGGTCACGACGACCACCTCGGCACCGGGGAGGTGCTGGCCCAGCGAGATCGCGACGTCGCCGGTCCCCGGCGGGAGGTCGAGGAGCAGCACGTCGAGGTCGCCCCAGTAGACGTCGGCGAGCATCTGCACGAGGGCCCGGTCGAGCATCGGGCCGCGCCAGGCGACGACCTGGTCGCGCCGCGGCTTGAGCATGCCGATCGAGATGACCGAGACCCCGGAGGCCGTCGGGACCGGCATGATCAGGTCGTCGACCTGGGTGGGCCGGCTGTCCGCGACGCCGAGCATCGCCGGCACCGAGTGGCCGTAGATGTCCGCGTCGACGATGCCGACCTTGAGGCCCTGCTGGGCCATGGCGAGCGCGAGGTTCACCGTGACCGACGACTTGCCGACGCCGCCCTTGCCGCTGGCGATCGCGAAGACCTTGGTGAGCGAGCCCGGCTGGGCGAACGGGATCTCCCGCTGCGCCTTGCCGTCGCTGAGGATCTCCTTGAGGCCGGCGCGCTGCTCGGCGGTCATCACGCCGAGCTGGAGGTCGACGCCCGTGACGCCCGGGACGCCGCCGACCGCGGCGGTGACGTCGCGGTTGATGGTGTCCTTGAGCGGACACCCGGCGACGGTCAGCAGCACGGTCAGGTGCACGAGGCCGGCGTCGTCGATCTCGACGGAGTCGACCATGCCGAGGTCGGTGATGGGGCGCTTGATCTCGGGGTCGTTGACCGTCGCGAGAGCGGCGTTGACCTGCTCGAGAAGGGGACTGCTCATGATCCCCGAGTCTACGTGGGCGGTCGCTCGGCCTCGGCGTCGGCCGGGTGAGCCTGGACACGCTCCGGGGCACGGTCCAGCTCGCGCTCCTCCAGGTCGGCGAGGAGGCTGCGCAGCTCGGAGCGCAGGTAGTCGCGGGTCGCGACCTCGCCCACGGCCATCCGCAGCGACGCGACCTCGCGCGCGAGGAACTCCATGTCGGCGTGCGCGCGGGCGTCGGCCTGCCGGTCCTGCTGGGCGATCACCCGGTCGCGCGCCTCCTGGCGGTTCTGCGCGAGCAGGATCAGCGGGGCGGCGTAGGACGCCTGCAGGCTGAGGATCAGCGTCAGGAAGATGTAGGGGTAGTCGTCGAAGCGCCAGGCCTCCGGCGCGAAGAAGTTCCAGAGCACCCAGAACGCCACGAAGAGCGTCATGTAGAGCAGGAACGTCGCGGTCCCCATGAACCGGGCGAACTGCTCGGCGAAGACGCCGAAGCGGTCCGTGTCGTACGCCGGGCGACGGACCAGCCGGCGCCGCCCGAGCTCGCGCGGCGCGTCGAGGCGCGGGGCGCGGTCGCGCTCGCTCATCGCGCCGTCCCCCGGACCGCACGGTCCCGCCAGCCCGCGGGCAGCATGTGGTCGAGCAGGTCGTCGCCGGTGACGGCGCCGAGCAGGTGGCCGGCGTCGTCGACCACCGGGGCGGCGACCAGGTTGTAGGTCGCCAGGTGGGCGGCGACGTCGTCGATGGTGGCCTCGGGGCGCAGCGACTCCATCGAGTCGTCCAGGGCACCCGCCACGAGGGTCGAGGGTGGCTCGCGCAGGAGCCGCTGGATGTGGGCGACGCCGAGGAACTTCCCGGTGGGCGGCTCGAGGGGCTGGCGGCAGACGTAGACCAGCGCGGCCAGCGACGGGGTGAGCTCGGGGTTGCGCACGTGGGCGAGCGCGTCGGCGACGGTGGCGTCCGGGCCCAGGATGACCGGCTCCGGCGTCATCATGCCGCCGGCGGTCTCCTCGGCGTAGGACATCAGCCGGCGCACGTCCTCGGCCTCCTCGGGCCGCATCAGCTCCAGCAGCGCCTCGGCGGTCTCGGGGGCCAGGTCCGCGATCAGGTCGGCCGCGTCGTCGGGGGACATCTCCTCGAGGACGTCGGCGGCCCGCTCGCTGTCGAGGTGCTCGAGGATCTCGACCTGGTCCTCCTCGGGCAGCTCCTCGAGCACGTCGGCGAGGCGCTCGTCGTCGAGGGCGGCCACGACCGCCGTACGCCGCTCGAGCGGCAGGTCGTGGATCATGTTGGCCGCGTCGGCCGGGCGCATCTCGTTGAGCGCGGCGATCAGGTGGGTGGCGCCCTGCGCCTCCTCCCGGCCGGTCAGACCCTCGACGTCGCGCCACTCGAAGACGTGCGTCTGACCGCGCCGGCGCAGGCCCTTGGCCGGCTCCTGGATGGCGACCCGGCTGAGCACCCAGTCGCGGTTGCGCGCCTGCTCCATGGCCACGTCGTAGACGGTGCCGACGATCGAGGAGCTCGGCACGGTCACGGTCCGGTCGAGCATCTGGCCGATGACCAGCGTCTCGGTCGGACGCTGCTCGAACCGGCGCATGTTGAGCAGGCCGGTCGTGTAGACCTGCCCGCTGTCGATGTTGGTGACCCGCGTCATCGGCACGAAGATCCGGCGACGCCCGAACACCTCGGCCACGAGACCCAGCACGCGGGGCTGGTGGATCTCCGAGCGGACCGCCACCACGAGGTCCCGCACCTTGCCGACCTGGTCGCCCTGGGGGTCGAAGATCGGCAGCCCGACGAGGCGGGCCGCGTAGACGCGGGCGGGGGTGGTGCTCACGTCCGGACACGCTACCGGGCGGTGCGCCCCGCGGCTGCTAGCCTCGCGGGCGGCTCGAGCAGGAGGCGGGACATGGTGGGGGACCGGGCCGGCGAGCGTGCCGGCAGGCGGGTCGTGCTGCACATCGGCACGATGAAGTCCGGCACCACCTACCTGCAGTCGGTGCTGGGGAGCAACGCCGACGCCTTCGCGCGGGCGGGCGTCGACGTCGTCGCCGGCCGGTTCGCCGAGCGGCGGGCTCGTCCCCACCACGCGGCGCGGGAGCTCCACGGCACCGCGCCCGGGCGGACCGAGTGGCGGCGGCTCGTCGAGGCCGTCGACCGGTCCAGCGCCGACACCGTCGTCGTGTCGAGCGAGTTCTTCAGCTTCCTCGGTCCCGCGGCGATCGAGGAGGCGGTCGGCGACCTGGCCCGGCACGAGCTCACCGTCCTGCTCGCGGTGCGCGACCAGGTCGGCGCGATCCCGGCGCAGTGGCAGACCTACACCCGCAACCGCGGCGGCGCCCCCTTCTCGTCCTACGTCCGGCAGGTCGCGGACCCCGAGCTGCAGCATCGGTACGCCGCCAGCAGCTTCCGCCAGGCACAGGACGTGGCCGCCATGGTCGAGCGTTGGGACCGGCCCGGGGTCGACCGGTTCGTGGTGACGACCGTCCCGCCGTCGCGTTCGGCGCCGGAGGCGATCTGGCGCCGGTTCGCCGACGCCGCCGGCCTCCCGGAGATGGAGCCGTCCTTCGACCGGGTCGCCGAGAACGAGTCGCTGGGCTACGCCGCGTGCGACGTGCTGCGGCGGCTGAACCGGCACCTGTCCGAGATGCCGCTGGACGACTACCGGGCGATGGTCCGCCCCCTCGCGCGCGACGTGCTCGCGCCGATGCGCAGCGACCAGGGGCGGCCCCGGCTGGACCGCGCGGGCGTCGCCTTCGCCCTCGAGCGCAACCGGGCGGTGCGCGAGCTGCTCACCGAGCGGTCCACCGCCCTCGTCGGGGACCTCGAGGACCTGACGGTCGAGCGGGACCTCGACGGCCATCCGGAGGAGGTCGCCCCGCCCGACCGGGACCAGGTCAGGGCGTGCGCACGGGCGGTGCTGGACCACGCCGCGAAGCGGGCCGGGGAGCCGGTGCCCCTCGTGGCGGGGATCCCCCAGACGATCACCGCCGCCGCTGACCTGCTGGCAGCGGGGCGCGCCGGCTGAGTCTTCGGGATACGGCCCTCGGTCCGCCCCCGACCTATACTTCCCCGCATGTCGGGTGCCCGTGGACAGAGCGTGCGCAGGGCGGCGTTGCCGCTCCTCGCGCTCTGCGCGTTCGGTTGCGGGACCTCCGGTCCCGCAGGGTCGGACGCTGCCGGGACCGACACGTCCAGCACGCCCGAGTCGCCGTCCGCGACCGGCTCCGCCACGGAGTCGGCGACCGCCGACGGGCCTGCTTGCGAGACCGTGTGGCAGGTCGACGCCACCCTGCCGCGGACCTACCGCGGCTGCGTCGACGGCTCCGGGGCCCTGGTCCCGCGCGATGGGCTCGGCTGCTCCTCGGGGCAGCGGCTGGTGATGCACGACGACCGCTTCTGGGCGGTCCTCGGCGGCACCATCCACGAGGCATCCACCACGCTCGCCGACGACCCGGACTTCCGCGCTGCCGTGCGCAGCTGCCGGGCGTGAGACCACGAGGAGTTCCCAGCGTGACCAGATGCCTTGCCCTGCTCGTCGCGATCACCGCGTTCCTGGTGCCCGTCGGCGTCTCGTCGCCCGCGGTGGCGGCACCGGACAACTTCCAGCCGCAGCCCGGGGTGACCTTCAACAACCCCACCGGTGACCGCGGCAAGCGGCGCCAGATCTACAACAAGATCATGCGGTCGATCGAATCCTCGCCGCGCGGCAGCACGATCAAGTTCTTCACCTGGAACTTCCTGACCAGCGAGGGCACGAACGCCCTGCTGCGTGCCCAGCGCCGGGGCGTGACCGTCCGCCTGCTGATGGACGCGGCCAACAACCGCGACGAGATCGGCAACCCGCCGTTCCGCAAGCTGCGCGCCGGCCTGCACAAGGGCAACAAGGCGCACCCCCAGCGTCCGAAGAGCTGGGCCCGGACCTGCAAGAACTCCTGCCGGGGCAGCGGCGGGGCGGCGCACGCCAAGGTCTTCATGTTCTCCCAGGTCGGCAAGGTCCCGCGCGTGGTCTACCAGGGCTCGGCGAACTTCACCCTCGCCTCGACCAACAACCAGTGGAACGACGTCGTCGCCCACACCCGGGGCAAGAAGGTCTGGAACTTCTACACCAAGGTCTTCGCCCAGGCCGCCAAGGACAAGCCGGTCAAGCCGCCGTTCGCCGCCGGCCACTTCGGCGACTTCTCCCTCTACATGTACCCCGTCAAGGGCGCCACGTCCGACCCGGCCTACCGGCTGCTGAACAAGGTCAAGTGCCGCGGGGCCACCAACACCGCCTCCGGCCGCACGATCCTGCGCCTCGCGCCGGACGTCATCCGCAACGCCCGCGGCATGAAGTTCGCGCGGAAGATCCGCGGGCTGTGGCAGGCCGGCTGCGACGTCCGCATCGGCTACACCGTGCTCGGCATCGACATCGGCCGCTACCTGCGCAGCCCCGGCGGCCGCGGTCCGGTGCCGATGAAGCACCTGGTGCAGGACTTCGACGGCGACGGCCAGTTCGACAACTACTTCCACCTCAAGGCGATGGCGATCATCGGCAACGTCGACGGCAAGCGCGGCAACAAGGTGGTCCTCAACGGCTCCGCCAACCTGTCCGGGCTCGGCGCGGTCAGCGACGAGAACCTCGGCGTCTACCGACGCGGCCCGCTGACCGAGCGCTACCGCGAGCACATCGACTACTGGTACGAGAACTTCCCCGCCGACCGCAGCCTGAACGTCATCCCCGACACCGCGACCACGCCGGCCGCGCGCCGGGCGGCGGCCGAGGGTCAGCTGGTCTTCGGCAGCGGAGCGAACGCGATCTACGAGGACGGCACGCCGTACTCCACGACCGGCGTCGACCCGTACGCGAAGCTCGCGTCACTGGACTGAGGTGACTGCGCGGGTGCCGTCCTACCTCCGGGTGCGGGGCGTCGACGAGGCCGGGGTGTCGGTGCTGGCCACCGACGACCGGCCCCTCGACCTCCTGGTGGACGGCCGGCGGGTCTGGACCTTCTGGACCCGCCGCGACACGGTGCCGGTGCTCTCGCCCGTCTCGCGGGGCCCGTGGCCGCTGCGGCGGGCGCCGTGGCCCACGCCGCTCCAGCGCCGCCTCGACGGCCGGTCCACGATCACCGTCCGCGACTCGGCGTCCGGACGCACCCACTTCGAGCGGGAGCTGGCGTTCGGGGACGGCGATGGCCCCATCCTGGTGCAGAACCGCGACGGTCTCGACGTCGGCATGGACAAGTCCGGACGGCTCGTGCCGGTCTTCGCCGGCCGGTCCGACCGCGACATCGCGGCCCTGCTGGACGCCGTCGACGCCGTGCTGGCGGCACTGCGCACGGCCGGCCTCGAGCCCTTCGTGGCCTACGGCACGCTCCTCGGAGCGGTCCGCGAGGGGCGCGTGCTCGGGCACGACTCCGACGCCGACCTCGGCTACGTCAGCCGGCACACCGACCCGGTCGACGTCGCGCGCGAGTCGTTCGCGGTCCAGCGGCGGTTGGCCGCCGACGGCTGGCAGATCTCCCGCTACAGCGGTGGCTCGTTCAAGATGCTCGTGACCGAGGGCGACGTGACCCGCGGCCTCGACGTCTTCGGCGGGTTCCTCGACGAGGGCCGGCTCTACCTCATGGGCGAGATCGGCGTGCCGTTCGAGCGGGAGTGGATCACGCCGCTGGGGGAGGCGCAGCTGGACGGCCGGCCGGTGCCGGTCCCCGCGCGCCCGGAGAAGCTGCTCGAGGCGACCTACGGACCGGGATGGCGCACGCCCGACCCGGCGTTCAAGTTCACGACGCCGGACCGCACGGTCCACGCGTTCGAGGACTGGTTCCGCGGCACCCAGCCCGGGGTCCGCTACTGGGACCGCAAGGCCTTCCAGAACGCCCGCCGCCCCTTGCCCCAGAAGCCCTCGGCGCTGGCCCGCAACGCGGCCACGGCGGCCCGGGCGCTCGGGGCCGAGCTGCTCGACGTCGGGGCCGGGCGAGGCGTGGACGCGGTGTGGCTGGCACGGCAGGGCCACGCGGTCACGGCCTACGACTACACCCGCCGCGGGCTGGGCGTCGCCGCCGACCTGGCCGCCGCCGAGGGGCTCGACCTGACGACCCGCGACCTCAACCTCACCGAGTGGCGCTCCGTGCTCGCCGAGGGCGCCCGGCTCGCGCACCGGCCGGGCCCGAAGGTCGTCGTCGCCCGGCACCTGCTCGACGCCACCACGGCCGAGGGGCAGGAGTCGTTCGGGCGGCTGTGCTCGATGGCGCTGCGCGACGGGGGACAGGTGCACGCCGAGTTCTTCCTGGTCGACGGTGAGGACCGGCCCGAGTGGATGCTGACGCGTCCGGACCCCGCAGCGGTCACTACGCTGCTGCGCGACGCCGGTGCGACGCAGGTGGACGTGACCGAGAAGACCCGCGGCGGACGGCCGCTCGCAAGAGTTGTGGGAGTGTGGTGAGCATGGGCCTGCGCAGTGACGTGCAGAGGCTGGAGCAGCGGGTCGCCGACCTCGAGGCCGACCTGGCGCAGCTGCGCCGGCACAACCTCCGCCTCGCCGAGCTCGCCGACGTCGTCGCCGAGCTGCTGGTGCCGCTGGCCAACCGCGACGAGGCCGGGGTGCAGCAGGCGATCGAGCGGTTCCAGGAGTCGCTCTAGTGGTCGACCGGGTCTTCGTGCACATCGGGCTGCCGAAGACCGCGACGTCCTACCTCCAGACGATCATCTGGTCCAACCGCGACCGGCTGCGCGAGCGCGGCGTCGTCGTGCCGGGCGCCGAGCGGCGCGACCACCTCTGGTCCTCCCGCACCGTCCGCGAGCAGGCCAGCCACCGCCGGGCCCCTGAGCACCAGCAGCAGGCCTGGGCCCGGGTCCGCGAGGAGCTCGCGTCGTCGGCCGGCACGGGGCTGGTCAGCCACGAGTTCTTCGCCGCAGCCTCCGCCGAGCAGGCACGGGCGATGGTCGAGGCGCTGGCCCCGGCCGAGGTGCACCTGGTGGTGACCGCGCGCGAGCCGCTGGGCCTGTTCGCCGCGAGCTGGCAGGAGAGCCTGAAGAACGGCTCGACCACGCCGATGCCGGACTACGGCCGCACGGTCTCGGAGAAGCCGACCGACATCTGGAACTGGCGGACCCTCGACCTGCGCCTGGTGCTGGAGCGCTGGACCGAGGCGGTGCCGCCGGCCCGGGTGCACGTGCTGGTGCTCGACCCGGGTGCCCCGCGCGAGGACGTGTGGGAGCGCTTCGCCGGCATCGTGGGCTTCGCGACCGACGGCATCGACCTGTCCGGGTCCTTCCCCAACACGTCGATGGGCGTGGCCGAGGCCGAGACGCTGCGCCGGGTCAACGAGCAGCTGACCGGCTTCTCGAAGGCCTTCGACAAGGGCGTCTACCTGCGCACCTACCTCGCCGACGAGCGGCTCGTGCCGCGCGGGGGCGAGCGCTTCTGGCCCGAGCCGGACCAGGTCGAGGACTGCCGGCGCCGGGGCGAGGCGGCTGTCGCGCACCTCGCCGCGGGGGAGTACGACGTCGTCGGCGACCTCGAGCACCTGCGCGTCCCCGCGCAGCTGGAGGAGCGGCGCAGCACGGCCTCGGGGACCGACGCGGAGGTGGCCGAGGTCGCGGTCGGGCTGGGCGCGACCATGCTCGGCGACGTACGCGAGCTGAGCGGGAAGACCCGGCAGGCCGGGGACGACGGCTGGCGCTCGCGCGTGCGGCGCAGGCTCAGGGGCGGCGCACCAGGCGCTTGAGCCCCTCCCTGGCGCCGGTCGGGCGCCCCGGGGCGGGAGCGTCCTCGACGTAGTAGCCGCCCTTGGGGCCCTCGGCGAGCTCGGCGACCCGCTGGGCCAGCTGCTCGGCCGCAGCGGCGGGGAACGCCCCCGGCGCGTGGATGCCGCGCTCGGGATCGGCCGCCACCAGCAGCTGCAGCTCGGCGAGCGTCTCGACGTCGTCGCGGGTGGTGAGCTCGTAGATA
>JAEZKN010000099.1 GCA_023415395.1 Actinomycetes bacterium | reverse complement strand
GCCTCGACCGCCGTCAGCGTGCCGGCGAACTTGTCGGGTGCCACCAGGATGCGCATGGGCCCAGTCTGGTCCCTAGGCTGGCCGCGTGCTGATCCGGCCGATGACCCTGGACGACGCCGAGGCCGCCGAGCGCGTGAGCGACGAGAGCTTCTTCGCCCTCGACTCGGCCGCGCGACGTCCCGGCGAGCCCGAGCCGCAGCGCCGCACCCCTCCTCACCGGGCGGCCTGGATCGAGCGGACCCGGCACCTGGTCCGCACCGACCCCGGCGGCTGCTGGGTGGCCGAGGACGAGTCCGGCGTGGTCGGCATCGCGACCTCCCACCGCCGCGAGGTCCTCTGGTGCCTGGCGACGTACGCCGTGCTGCCGGGCCGGCAGGCCCAGGGCATCGGCAAGCCCCTGCTGGCGGCCGCGCTGCACCACGGGCGCGGCTGCACCCGGTCGATGCTCTCGGCGTCCAGCGACACCAAGGCGGTCCGGATCTACCGCCAGGCCGGGTTCGACCTGCACCCGCAGATGCACCTGACCGGCACCGTGGACCGGTCCGCGATCCCGGTCGTGGAGAAGGTCCGGGAGGGCAGCGCGGCCGACATCGACCTGATGGACTCGCTGGACCGGGCGGCCCGCGGCGCCGGGCACGGCTCGCAGCACGAGCTGATGATCGGCTCGGGTTGCCCCCTGCTGGTCTCCGACACCACCACCGGGTCGGGCTACGCCTACCTCAACGAGCGCGGTCAGCTCGCCCTGCTCGCCGCCTCCAACCGCCGCACCGCGACCCGGCTGCTCTGGGCTGCCCTGGCCGAGGGGCCGGCGCGGGTGGCCGTCCACCACCTGACCGGGGCGAACCAGTGGGCGCTCGACGTGGGCTTCGCCGCCCGGCTCGAGCTGCACCAGGAGGGATATCTCGCGCTGCGCGGGATGAAGCCGCCCTCGCCGTACGTTCACCATGGTGCACTGCTCTGAAGCGAGCACCTGACAAATAGGATGGGCGCCATGACCACCGTGGACCTCCCGCTGCTGCCGCTGGGCCGTGGCGTCGACCTCAACAGCGAGCAGGGCGTCGAGTGCCCGGGCGACCTGCCGGCGGCGTCCGACCCCGACCTGGTCGCGCGCGCCCGCGCCGCCAAGGAGGCGCTCGGCGACCGGGTCTTCGTGCTCGGCCACCACTACCAGCGCGACGAGGTCATCGCGTTCGCCGACGTCACCGGGGACTCGTTCAAGCTCGCCCGCGAGGCCGCGGCCCGCCCGGACGCCGAGTTCATCGTCTTCTGCGGCGTGCACTTCATGGCCGAGTCCGCCGACATCCTCACCAGCCCGCAGCAGCAGGTCATCCTCCCCGACCTGGCCGCCGGCTGCTCGATGGCGGACATGGCGCGGCTGACCCAGGTCGAGCTGGCCTGGCAGGCCATGGTCGACGCCGGCGTGGCCGACACCGTCGTGCCGGTGACCTACATGAACTCCTCGGCCGACATCAAGGCCTTCTGCGGCCGCAACGGCGGGGTCGTCTGCACCTCCAGCAACGCCGAGGTCGCGCTCGCCTGGGCCTATGAGCAGAAGGGGCCGGACTCCAAGGTCCTCTTCCTCCCCGACCAGCACCTGGGCCGCAACACCGCCGTGCTGCAGATGGGGCTCTCGCTCGAGGACTGCGTCGTCTGGGACCCGCACCGCCCGGGCGGCGGCCTGACCGCGGAGCAGCTGCGCGACGCGAAGATGATCCTCTGGAAGGGCCACTGCTCGGTGCACGGCCGCTTCTCCGAGGAGGTCGTCGACGAGCTCCGGGCCACGATCCCGGGCATCAACATCCTGGTGCACCCCGAGTGCAAGCACGAGGTCGTCCTCAAGGCCGACCTCGTGGGCTCGACCGAGTTCATCATCACCACGATCGAGGCCGCTCCCGCCGGCTCCTCGTGGGCGATCGGCACCGAGCTCAACCTGGTCAAGCGGCTCGCCGCCGCGCACCCGGACAAGCACATCTCGTTCCTCGACAAGACCGTCTGCTATTGCTCGACGATGAACCGCATCGACCTCCCCCACTTCGTGTGGGCGATGGAGGCGCTGGTCGAGGGCACGGTCGTCAACCGGATCGAGGTCGACCCCGAGACCGAGAGGTGGGCGCTGGTCGCGCTCGAGCGGATGCTCGCCCTGCCGGGCAAGACGGCCAAGGACTGACCCTCGCGCCCCGGGTCAGTCCGGGAGCTCGAACCAGGCGCACGTGCCGCCGTGCGGCGCCTCGGTGAGCCCGATCCGCCCGCCGTGCGCCTCGATGATCCGCCGGCAGGTGGACAGGCCGATGCCCGACCCCTCGACCTCCTCGTCGACGCGGGCGAGCGGCGCGAAGACGCGCTCGCGCTGGTCCTCGGGGATGCCGGGCCCGCGGTCGCAGATCTCGATCCGCCACCGCTCGCCCAGCCGGGCGCCGGCGACCTCGATGTGGGCGCTCTCCCCGGGGTAGGTGAACTTGGCGGCGTTCGCGACCAGGTTCTGCAGCACCGCGCGCAGCTGGGTGGGGTCCCCGGTGACCGTCGGCAGGTCCCCGACCACCACGGTCGCGGCGGCCAGAGCGCCGGAGAGGTCCTCCTCGACGTCGCGGAAGACCGCCGCGAGATCGACCGGCACCCGCTGGAGCTCGGCGCCGACCCGGGCGTAGGCGAGCAGGTCGTCGATCAGCGTCTTCATCCGCTCGGCGGCGCCCACCGCCCGCTTCACCAGGAAGGACAGCTCCTCGTCGCCGTCGTTCTCCTCGTCGATCATCCACAGCGCCATCGCCACCGCGGTGAGCGGGTTGCGCAGGTCGTGGCTGACCTGGCCGGCGAAGGCCGCGAGCTGCTCGTTGGAGCGCTTCAGCTCCCGGGTGCGCAGCTCGAGCTCCAGCAGGTCGACGACCCGGTCGGCGAGGGCGGCGAGCGCGTGCTTCTGCTCGCCGTCGAGCTCGCGCGGCACCGTGTCGAACACGCACAGGGTGCCGATCACGACACCTTCGGGCGTGGTCAGCTGGTGGGTGGCGTAGAAGCGCACGTCGCCGATGACCCCGGTGACGAACGGGTTGTCCCGGAACCGCTCGTCCTGGCTGGCGTCCGCGACCACGACCGGCGCGCCGGCGTGCAGCACGAGGTTGCACATCGAGTCCTCGCGCCGGCACACGGCGGCGTCGAACCCGTGCGTGGCCACCTGGTACTGCTCGGCGTCGGTGAGCAGGTTGATGGTCGCCATCGGCACCTGCGCCACCTGGGCGGCGATCTCGACCAGCGCGAGCAGGTCCGCTCGCGGGGGGTCGGTGACCACGATGTACTTGCCGATCTCGGCTACCCGCTGGACGTCGACCGCAGCAGTCGTCACGATTCCTTTGCCTCCCGAAGACAGTCCCCCGAATCGTCCACCTTAGGCGGACGCGCGGGCCGGTGCCAGGGCCTCAGAGCCCGGGGGCGCCCCACACCGCGAGCCACCGGCTCAGGTCCTGCTCGATCGGCAGCTCGCCCTTCAGCGCGTCGCGGACCTGGATCTCCAGGAGGTTGTCGCGCAGCTGCTGGCCGGGCTTGGGGGCGAACGGGTAGAAGGAGGCCTGCTTGTAGAGGTAGACCAGCCCGACCGCGCGCCCGGTCGGGTCGGCGAACGGGATGAGCGAGCACAGCAGGCCCGGCCCGAAGCCCTGCGCCTCGAGCGAGGTGTTCACCGCGTGCAGGTCGGTGACCAGGCCGGCGATGTCGTCGGGGTCGTGGCGGTTGAGCAGCCAGGTGAACCCGAACTCGTCGCGGCTCACCTCGACCGGCGGTGCGTCCGGGTCGGCGTCGAGCAGCGCGACCACGTCGTCCTGGGTCTGCTGGAAGGCGACGCCGGCGGCGGCGCGGTAGCAGACCGATCCGGCGCCGGTCGGCCGGAGACCGAGCTCGGTCTGCAGCGTGATGGCCGCGCTCGGCACCTGGAAGAGCGCGTCCAGGTTGGCCTGCTTCGGGCGCGACCGGCCGGTGATGACGTCCCAGAGTCCCATGGATCCTCGTGCCCGCCGTCAGACGGGCCGGTTGAGCTCGGCCTGGATGCGGGCGAGCTGCTCGAGCCGCTGCTCCAGCGTCGGGTGGGTGGAGGTGAGCGTGCGCAGCGAGACCCCGCGCACGGCCGGCGCGATGAAGAACGCGTTCATCGCCTGCGACTGCCGCAGGTCGCGGTCCGGGATCTGGTTGATGTCACCGGTGATCTTCTGCAGGGCCGAGGCGAGCGCCTGGGGCTTCATCGTCAGGTAGGCGCCGGCCCGGTCGGCCGACAGCTCCCGGTAGCGCGAGAGCAGCTTGAGCAGCAGGAAGCTCACGACGTAGGTGACCAGGCTGACCACCAGCACGACCAGCCAGACCGGCAGCCCGTTGTTGTTGTCGCGCCGGCCCCCGCCGAAGATCGCGCCGTACTGCGCGCCCCGGGTGAGCATCGAGGCGATGATGCCCGCCGAGGACGCCACGGTCATCACCAGGACGTCGCGGTGGGCCACGTGGGAGAGCTCGTGCGCGAGCACGCCCTCGAGCTCCTCGGCGTCCAGGCGGCGCAGGATGCCGGTGGTCACGACCACCACGGAGCGGTGCGGCGAGCGCCCCGTGGCGAACGCGTTGGGCAGGTCGGTGTCGGCGATGCCGACGCGCGGCTTGGGCATGTCCGCGAGCGCGCAGAGACGGTTGATCATCTCGTGCAGCTCAGGCGCCTGCTCCGGGCTCACCTCCCGGGCGCGCATCGCCTTCATCGCGACGGTGTCGGAGTTGTACCACTGGAGCCACACCACGCCGAGGCCGATGATCGCGATGATCGGCGCCCACTGCACGGGCATGATCGCGATCAGGATCGCGATGAGGCCGACGAAGAGCGCTCCGAGCAGGAAGATGACCAGGGTCATCCGGGCGGTGAGCCCCTTGTCACCGACGAAACGAGATCGAGCCATGACTCGATTCTTGCCGAGGGCTGGTTACGAGCCCTGGTTGCCCTCGGGCCGCTGCTGCTCGACGGCCTCCGGCTCGGCGCGCAGGATGTCGCCGCCGTCCTCGGAGGCCTCGATCGCCTGCGGGGGCGGCGGGTTCTTGCCCGCCTTGAGGGCGGCGAGCTCGGCCTCGACGTCGGCCTGCGAGCTCAGGGCGTCGAGCTCGCGGGAGATGTCGTCGCCGGGTGCGGCGGTCACGTCGTCGAGCGCGCCGGAGGCGATC
>JAEZKN010000086.1 GCA_023415395.1 Actinomycetes bacterium | reverse complement strand
GGCCCACCGGGCCGCGCTCGCGGCGCTCGGCGACGCCCGGGTCCAGGAGCAGCACTGGCGCACTCGCGCGCGACGGCTGGCCGACCTGTGCGCGCGGCTGGACGACGCGCTCGCCGCCTGGGCCCCGCTGCGCTCGGACCTCGACCTGGTGACGCGCCTGTCGGCGTTCGTCGAGGGCAAGTCGGCCGACAACCGCCTCCAGATGCGGCTGTCGGCCTACGTCCTGGGCTACCGCCTCACCCAGGTCGTGGCGGCCGCGAACGCTCGGCTGGCCGGGATGAGCGACCAGCGCTACTCACTGGAGCACACCGGCCAGCGCGGGGCCGGGGAGACCCGCGGCGGGCTCAGCCTGCTGGTCCGCGACGACTGGTCCGGTGAGGCCCGGGACCCCGCGACGCTGTCGGGCGGGGAGACCTTCGTGGTCTCCCGCGCCCTCGCGCTCGGCCTGGCCGACGTGGTCACGCAGGAGGCCGGCGGGGCCGACCTGGACACGCTCTTCGTCGACGAGGGCTTCGGGTCGCTGGACGCCGACACCCTCGACGACGTGATGGACACCCTCGACTCGCTCCGCGACGGCGGCCGGGTCGTGGGCGTGGTCAGCCACGTCGCCGAGATGCGCGACCGCATCCCGACCCAACTGCTGGTGACCAAGGACCGCCGCGGCTCGACGGTGGCGCTGAGCCGCTAGGACGGGGCGCTGAGCCGCTGAGCCTGTGCGCCTAGACGTCGACCGTGCCGTGGTCGGCGTCGTAGGTCTCGCCGGTCAGCTTGGTCTTGGCGAAGCTCAGCAGCGAGGCGACCTTGCCGCCCGGGGTGTCCCAGTACTCCCCCGACTCGATGTCGACGCGCAGGAGCACGGCGTTCGGGTCGTCGGGCCCACCGGGCAGCCACGCCTCGGCGAAGGTGTTCCACAGCTCGGCGAGCTTGTCGCGGTCGTCGACGACCCCGGCCCGGCCGTAGACCGCCACCCACGTGTCGCGCGCGGAGAAGGTCAGCGCGACCCGCGGGTCCTGCTCGATCGCCCGGGTGTGCGCGGTGTCGCGGGCGGTGATGAACCACAGCTCCGCGGACGGCTCCACCTCCTGGCGCGCCATGGGCACGCTGCGCGGACCGTCGGGGCCGAAGGTCGTCAGCATCCCGATCGGGAGGTCCTCCAGCAGGTCGACCAGCGTGGCGGTGTTGGCCTGGATGTCGTCGCTCATGCCGGGGAGTACCCAGCCGGTCAGCCCAGCGAACGCCACCCGCTCAGGTCGAGGCCCCACTCCTCGGCGAGGCGGCGTGCCTGGGGCCGGTAGAGCCTGCGCAGGGCGTCCTGCATCCCCTCCGGCCACGTCCACTCCGCGTCGTCGGCCGAGCTCGACCGCGAGCGCTCGTCCACCGAGACCAGGGGTACGGCGTCCAGGCCCATCCGCGACCAGACGGTCTCGACCGCGGCCTGGGGGTCCTGCACCGCCTGCTCGTAGACCTGCACGACCAGCCGCTCCCTGCCGACCTGGCCGGCCCACAGGTCGAGCTGGTCGGCGTAGTAGCCGGCCCACGTCTGGAGGCTGGTCGGCGTGCCGGAGAGCTCGGTCTTGCCGCGCGTCACGGCGAGCCGCATCGCCGAGCGGAACCGGTCCAGGGGGTCGCGCAGCAGCACCACCACCGGCGCGTCCGGCACCAGCCTCGGGACGGCCAGCCCGACCGACGGGTGGCGCAGGTAGCTGGGCGAGAAGTCACCCCGCTTGATCCCGTCGTCGGGGAAGAGCGCGAGGTACTCCTCGGCCGGGAGGTTGCCGTCCGCGACCCGGTGGAGCAGCTGCTGCTCCTTCTTGCCGTTGGTCCCGAGACCGACCTCGGGGTGCTGCGTGAGCAGCCCGGTGAACCACGCGGTCCCACTGCGCTGCGCCCCGATGCCGAGCCAGGAAACTGCGTTCATGGGCAGGACTCTATTCAGGTAGGTTCGCGCCATGAGTGGTCCGGTCCTCGACCCGTCCTTCACCGCCCTCCCCCATCGCACTCTCGGCGACGCCGCCCTGGCGCGCGCCGGCGAGCTCGGTGCGACCCACGCGGACTTCCGCTTCGAGCGGGTGCGCTACCAGAGCCTGGTCGCCCGCGACGGCGTGCTGCAGAGCGCCAGCGACAGCGAGGACCTCGGCTTCGCGGTCCGCGTGATCCACGGCGGCGCCTGGGGCTTCGCCTCCGGGGTCGTGCTGACCCCCGAGGAGGCGGTCCGCGTCGCCGAGACCGCGGTCGCGGTCGCCCGGGTGGCCGCGGAGATGACCTCCGCGCCCGTCGAGCTCGCGCCCGAGCCGGTCCACGACGACGTCACGTGGGTCTCGTCCTACCGCCTCGACCCGTTCGAGGTCGCGGTGCCCGAGAAGGCCGCGCTCCTGGTCGACTGGACCGAGCGGCTGCGCACCGGCGCCGCCGTCGACCACGCCTCGGCCCACCTGCTCCAGGTGCACGAGTGCAAGTACTACGCCGACCTGGCCGGGACCCGCACCACCCAGCAGCGGGTCCGGGTGCACCCCGGGTTCGAGGCGATGGGGGCGGGCGCCGACACCTTCGACTCGATGGCGAGCATCGCGCCGCCGGTGGGCCGCGGCTGGGAGTACCTCACCGGCTCCGGCGACGAGGCCTGGGACTGGGACGACGAGATCGAGCAGGTCCCCGACCTGCTCGCCGAGAAGCTCAAGGCACCGAGCGTCGAGGCCGGCACCTACGACCTGGTCATCCACCCCACCAACCTGTGGCTGACCATCCACGAGTCGATCGGGCACGCGACCGAGCTCGACCGCGCCCTCGGTTACGAGGCCAACTACGCCGGCACCTCGTTCGCCACGCCCGACCTCCTCGGCCGGCTGCAGTACGGCTCGCCGGTCATGAACGTCACCGGCGACCGCACCACCGAGCACGGCCTCGCGACCATCGGGTACGACGACGAGGGCGTCGCCACCCAGAGCTGGGACATCGTCAAGGACGGGCTGTTCGTCGGCTACCAGCTCGACCGGGCGATGGGCCTCATGCACCCCGAGCTCAACGGCGGCCGCTCCAACGGCTGCGCCTACGCCGACTCCCCCGGCCACATCCCGATCCAGCGGATGGCCAACGTCTCGCTCCAGCCGGCCCCCGACGGACCGTCGACCGAGGAGCTGATCGGCCGGGTCGAGCGCGGCCTCTACGTCGTCGGCGACAAGTCGTGGTCGATCGACATGCAGCGCTTCAACTTCCAGTTCACCGGCCAGCGCTTCTACACGATCGCGGACGGCGAGCTGGTCGGGCAGGTCCGCGATGCGGCGTACCAGGCCACGACCACCGACTTCTGGGGCTCCATGGAGGCCGTGGGCGGCCCCGACACCTGGGTGCTCGGCGGCGCCTTCAACTGCGGCAAGGCCCAGCCGGGCCAGGTCGCGTCGGTGAGCCACGGCTGCCCCACCGCGCTGTTCCGCAACGTCCGCATCCTCAACACCACCGAGGAAGGCACCGCATGAGCTCGCCCCAGGACTTCGTCGAGCACGGGCTCGCGACCTCGACGGCCGACGACTGCATGGTCATCGTGCGCGCCCGGAGCAGCGCCAACCTGCGCTGGGCCAACAACACGCTGACCACCAACGGCGTGATGAGCGGCAGCGACGTCACCGTGATCTCGTTCGTCGGCGGCGCGACCGCGTCCGTGAGCGGCAGCGTGACCACGACGGCCGGCGTCACGGCGCTCGTGGAGGCCGCCGACTCAGCCGCCCGCGCCGCTGAGCCGGCGGAGGACGCCAACGAGCTGGTCCGTGACCGGGTCTCCACCGACTGGGACCACGCACCGGTCCCGACCGACATCCACGTCTACGACGCCGTCGCCCCCGCGCTCGGCGAGGCGTTCGGCCGCGCCCGGTCCACCGGCCGCATCCTCTACGGCTTCGTCAACCACGAGGTGACGACGACGTACCTCGGCTCCTCGACCGGCCTGCGCCTGCGCCACGTCCAGCCCACCGGGCACGTCGGCTGCACCGGCAAGACGGCGGACCTGACGAGCAGCGCGTGGGTGGGCGCGGCGACCCGGGACTTCACCGACGTCGACCCGCTGGCCCTCGACGCCGAGCTCGCGCAGCGCCTGGCGTGGGCCGAGCGCCGCGTCGACCTGCCGGCCGGCCGCTACGACACCATCCTCCCGCCGGCGGCGATGGCGGACCTGATGATCGACGCCTACTGGTACGCCGGCGCCCGCGTCGCCCACGAGGGCCAGTCGGTCTACAGCCGGCGCGGCGGGGGCACGCGGATCGGCGAGCGGCTGGGACGCGAGGGCGTCCGCCTCTACTCCGACCCGACCGCACCCGGCCTGGAGTGCCTGCCCTTCGCGCTCACCGCGAGCTCGAGCAACGAGGCGTCGGTCTTCGACAACGGGCTGCCGCTCGAGCGCACCGACTGGATCCGCGACGGCGAGCTCACGGCGCTGCTCCAGACCCGCCACTCGGCCGCGATGACGGGCCAGCCGCTCACCCCGGCGATCGACAACCTGCTGCTCTCCGTCGACGGGGCCACCGGGTCGATCGAGGAGCTGGTGGCCGGCACCGAGCGCGGGCTGCTGCTGACCTGCCTGTGGTACATCCGTGAGGTCGACCCCCAGACCCTGCTGCTCACCGGCCTGACCCGCGACGGCGTCTACCTCGTCGAGAACGGGGAGATCACCGGCGCGGTCAACAACTTCCGGTTCAACGAGAGCCCGGTCGACATCCTCCAGCGGTTCACCCACGCCTCGAGCAGCGTGCCGGCCTTCAGCCGCGAGTGGGGCGACGACTACTTCTCCCGCACGCACATGCCGGCGCTGCGGGTGCCCGACTTCAACATGTCGAGCGTGTCGCAGGCGCAGTAGCAGACCGGCGCAGGAATCGGCGCAGGTCGCATGCAACCGGACCGGCCGGTCCGGCGTACTCCTCCTGACATCGACCCACGACACAGGAGAAGCAATCGTCATGCGTACCACCATGATCACCGGCGCCCTGGCCGTCGTCGCGACCACCGCCCTCATGGGCGGCACCGCGACGGCCCAGGAGCCCACCACCACCCGCGAGCGCGGCATCGTCATCGAGTGCACCGGCACCCTCGGCGCCCGCGAGGTCTGGACCAGCATCTACGAGAACAACACGGTGAAGAACGTCGTCCAGGTCGTCGTCGGCGACGACGGGCTCGGCGCGATCCGGGAGACGGCCGACCCCTTCAAGGGCGGCCGCGACGTCCGGGCCACCCTGAAGCTCGCCGGCAAGCGGGTCGTCATCGACGGCACCGCACGGGTCGTCGGGAAGAAGACGGCCGTCCACGAGGAGCACGACGACGCCGGCCAGCACATCACCGTCGACGGCACCCACCGCCGGATCGTCAGCGACCTCACGATGAGCTGGAAGAAGCGCACCGTGCCGCTGACCTGCGACGACGCGTTCGCCTACGACCTCCAGGTCACCAAGGAGCCGACCGTCGACTGATCCGCGGGTTCCGCCCCGGCCGGGGCGCGGCGGGACTACCGTGAGCGCGTGCGCGCCGCCCTGCTCGCCCTGGCCATCGCCCTCGCGGCGATCGTCGGCGCGCCCGCCCAGGCCGCACCCGACCGGGACC
>JAEZKN010000092.1 GCA_023415395.1 Actinomycetes bacterium | reverse complement strand
CGGTGTTCCTGGCCGTGTCCGCGGACGGGTGGTTCGGCGCCGTCGCGGCCTGGGGCCTCGCGTGCCTCGCCCTCGCCACCCGGGGCCGGTGGTGGGCGGCCTGGTCGGTGGTCGCCGGCCTGCTGCTCGGCTGGTGCGTGATGTCGTCCTACGGACTGCCCCTGCTGGGCATCCTCGCGCTCGGGGTACTTGCGGCGGGCCGCTCCTGGCGCCCGCTCCCGGTCGCTGCGGGGGCGGCGCTCGCCGTGGTGGTGGCCTTCGCCGCCGCCGGCTTCGCGTGGTGGGAGGCCTTCCCCGTCCTGCGGGAGCGCTACTGGGACGGCATCGCCGCCGACCGCCCCGCGTCGTACTGGCTCTGGGGCAACCTCGCCGCCCTCGTCGTCTGCGCCGGACCGCTCCTCGGCGCGGGGCTCGCCGTCCTGCGGCGCTCCTCCGACCGGGTCGTGCTGCTCCTGGTCGTCGCCGCGGCCGCCACGGTGCTGCTCGCCGACCTGTCCCGGATGAGCAAGGCCGAGGTGGAGCGGATCTGGCTGCCGTTCGTGCCGTGGCTGCTGCTCGCGACCGCGCTGCTGCCCGTGCGGTGGCGCCGGTGGGGCCTGCTCGTGCAGGTGCTCTGGGCGCTGCTGGTGCAGCACCTGCTCTACACGAGCTGGTAGTCACTCGCGCAGGGGCGCCGAGGCGAACGCCGGCAGTCCGTCTCCGGGCCGGACCGCTGCCCGGAAGCCGAGCTCGTCGCGGGCCCGCTGCGGAGAGGCGACCACGTGCCGCACGTCGCCGAGCCGGTAGCCACCGGTGACCTCGGGCTCGATCCCCGTGCCCGACCCGACCAGCCGGGCGACGTCGAGGATCGTGACCGGCTCCCCGGAGCAGACGTTGTAGGCGTCGAACCGCTCCGACGGCCCCGCGGCCACGGACTCCACGGCCAGCAGGTTGGCGCGGGCGACGTCGTCGACGTGCACGAAGTCGCGCGTCTGCCCACCGTCCTCGAAGACCTGCGGCCGCTCGCCGCGCGCGAGCGACGAGCGGAACATCGCGGCCACCCCGGAGTACGGCGTGTCCCGGGGCATGCCGGGTCCGTAGACGTTGTGGTAGCGCAGCGCCACGGCGGCCGCGCCGGCCTGGCGGACCCACGCGGAGGTGTAGTGCTCCTGGGCGACCTTGCTGGCGGCGTACGACGAGCGCGGGTCGAGCCGGGCGTCCTCGTCGACCAGCGCCCAGCCCAGCGGGGCGGCGCAGACCGGGCAGTGGTTCTCGACGTCGCCGGCCTCCAGCGCCGCCACCGAGCGCGGGGGCGGCACCTGGACGCCGTGCTCGGCGCAGGTGTAGCGGCCCTCGCCGTACACGACCATCGAGGACGCGAGCACGAGGCGGTCCACGCCGGCCGCGTGCATCGCCGCGAGCAGCACGGCGGTGCCGAGGTCGTTGACACCGGCGTACGCCGGGAGGTCGGCCACCGTGACGCCGGCGCCGACGACGGCCGCCTGGTGGCACACCACGTCCACGCCGGCGAGCAGGGCCGGCCAGGCGTCGGCGTCGCGGACGTCGACGGCGTGGGTGCCCGGCGGCGGCTCGGTGGCGCCGTGGGCCTGCGGGAGCATCGCGTCGACCCGGACGACCTCGTGGCCCGCGTCCTCGAGCACGGTGCCGACCGCGGTGCCGATGAAGCCGGCGGAGCCGGTCAGCAGGACCCTCACGGGACCTCGTAGGTCAGGTCGATGCCGTCGGCCCAGGTGGAGCACGAGCACCCGGCCGGGTCCGGGAGCCGGGAGACCGCCCCGGCGAGCAGGCCGGCGAGCCGCTCGAGGTTGTCCCGGAAGAGCGCGAAGATCTCCTCCTGGTCGACCCCGGACCCCGCCTCCACCCCGGCGTCCATGTCGGTCACCAGCGCGATCGCGGCGTAGCACATGCGCAGCTCGCGGGCGAGCGCCGCTTCCGGCGCTCCGGTCATGTTGATGAGCGTGCCGCCGGCCGCGGCGTGCTGCTGGGACTCCGCCCGCGTGGAGAACCGCGGGCCCTCGATCACGACCATCGTGCCGCCTGCCCGGACGTCGTGGTCGGCGGCGAGGACGGCGGCCGAGATCCGCGCGCAGTAGGGATCGGCGAAGGGCAGGTGGACGGCGCCGCTCTCGACGTAGGACGGGACCCGGCGGAAGGTGCGGTCGACGAGCTGGTCGGGGACGACGAGGTCGCCCGGCGCGACGGCGTCGGACAGCCCGCCGACGGCGCAGGGCGCGAGCACCTGGCGGACGCCCAGGGCACGCAGCGCCCACAGGTTCGCCCGGTACGGGATCGCGTGCGGCGGGTACTCGTGGCGCGGTCCGTGCCGCGGGAGGAACGCGAGGCGCCGGCCGGCGACCCTGCCCACCGCGACCGGCCCCGAGGGAGCGCCGTACGGCGTGTCGACGGCGTGCTCCTCGTAGTCGTCGAGGAACGAGTAGAAGCCGGTGCCGCCGATGACGGCGACGTCCGCGGTGCTCATGGCGCCTAGCCTGCCAGGGTGCCCCTCGTGGCGGCGGGGACCCGCACCGTGACGGTCGTGCCGCGGCCCGGCTCGCTCTCGACGACGACCGTGCCACGGTGGGCCTCGACCACGCGCTTGACCGTCTGCAGGCCGAGCCCGATCCCCGGGACCGCCTCCACGCGCGCGGCGTCGCCACGGTGGAACCGGTCGAAGGCGCGGTCGCGGTCGCCGGCGTCCATGCCGATCCCCGTGTCGGAGATCGCGAGGCACGCGTGGCTCCCCTCCTGCGACAGCCGGACCCGGACCAGCCCGCCCACGGCCGTGAACTTCGTGGCGTTCGACAGGAGCGCGTCGATCACCCGCACCAGCTGGCGCGGGTCGACGTCCGCCTCGAGCCCGTCCGCCCCGTCGGTCTCCAGGCGCAGCCCGAGCTCGGAGCACAGGGTCTCCCAGCGCTCCAGCGCGGACGCGAGGAGCTCGCCGAGGTCGACCCGCTCCGGGCGCACCTCGGGCCGGTCCTCCGCGGCGCCGAGCAGCTGCGCGACCCGGTCGGCCAGCTGCTCGGAGTTGCGCCGGATCGCGGCGAGCGAGCGCCGCAGGGCGAGGTCGTCCTCGGCGGACAGGGACTCGGCGACGTCGACGAAGCCCACGATGGAGGTGAGGGGGGTGCGCAGCTCGTGGGAGACCGTCCCGAGGAACTGCTCCTGCGTGCGTCTCGCGGTCAGCACCGAGGTCAGGTCGTGGCAGACCACCACCGTCCCCAGCACGTCGCCGTTCCCGTCGTACATCCGCCGGGCGCTCCACCCGATCGCGCTCAGCTCGTGCTCGGGCCCGAGCCACTCGAGGGTCTCGGGCAGGTGCTCGGCCCGGCCCGCACGGAGGAACGCCTGCTCCTCGGCGGGCACCGGTGCGCTGCGGTCCGCCGACCACACCCGCAGCCCGGGACGGTCGGGGCGCGCGAGGTCGAAGCCGCCGAGCTCGGCGACGGCGCGGGCCGGCGTGTTGGCCAGCAGCAGCCGGCCGCGGGCGTCGTACACGATGACGCCGGACGGCACGGAGTTGAGGATCGCTCGCCTGGTGAGGTCACGACGGCGCAGCTCGGCGGAGACGACGTGGGCGAAGAGCGCCAGCCCCGCGGTCTGGAGCTCCCAGAGCAGCAGCCGCGCCCAGTCGGAGCCGACGATGATCAGCGGGTCCGGGCCGAGGGCCGGGAGCGCGAAGACG
>JAEZKN010000080.1 GCA_023415395.1 Actinomycetes bacterium | reverse complement strand
GGCCTGCGCTGGTCGGACCGCCGCGACGACTTCCGCACCGAGGTGCTCGGGCTGGTCAAGGCGCAGATGGTCAAGAACACCGTGATCGTGCCGGTCGGCGCGAAGGGCGGCTTCTTCTGCAAGCAGCTCCCCGAGGCCTCGGACCGGGACGCCTGGCTGGCCGAGGGCGTCCGCTGCTACCGGACCTTCATCTCGGGCCTGCTCGACATCACCGACAACCTCGTCGACGGCGAGACGGTCCCGCCGCGCGACGTGGTCCGGCACGACGGCGACGACTCCTACCTGGTGGTGGCGGCCGACAAGGGCACCGCGACGTTCTCCGACATCGCCAACGAGGTCGCGAAGTCCTACGGCTTCTGGCTCGGCGACGCCTTCGCCAGCGGCGGGTCGGTCGGCTACGACCACAAGGCGATGGGCATCACCGCCCGCGGTGCGTGGGTCTCGGTGCAGCGGCACTTCCGCGAGCGCGGCATCGACTGCCAGGCCGAGGAGTTCACCTGCGTCGGGATCGGCGACATGTCCGGCGACGTCTTCGGCAACGGCCTGCTCTGCTCGGAGACGACCAGGCTCGTGGCCGCCTTCGACCACCGCGACATCTTCCTCGACCCCGACCCCGACCCGGCGGTGTCGTTCGCCGAGCGCAAGCGCCTCTTCGAGCTGCCGCGGTCGAGCTGGCAGGACTACGACCACGCCAAGATCTCCGAGGGCGGCGGTGTCTACTCGCGGTCGCTGAAGAAGATCGCGCTGAACGACGCCGTGCGGTCGGCGCTGGGCATCGACTCCTCCGTCGCCGCCATGACCCCGACCGAGCTGATGCGGGCGATCCTGCTGGCCCCGGTCGACCTGCTCTGGAACGGCGGCATCGGCACCTACGTCAAGGCCTCGACCGAGTCGCACGCCGACGCCGGGGACAAGGCCAACGACGCCATCCGCGTCGACGGCGCGGAGCTGCGCGCGCAGGCGGTCGGTGAGGGCGGCAACCTCGGCTTCACCCAGCTCGGGCGGATCGAGTACGC
The DNA here is from genome assembly GCA_023415395.1 of Actinomycetes bacterium. Lineage (GTDB taxonomy): Bacteria > Actinomycetota > Actinomycetes > Propionibacteriales > Nocardioidaceae > Nocardioides. The sequence goes on along the minus strand of JAEZKN010000080.1, from coordinate 2,096 downwards.
CCGTGGCGGTGGGCGGATCAACACCGACTTCATCGACAACTCCGCCGGCGTGGACACCTCCGACCACGAGGTCAACCTGAAGATCCTGCTCGACCGGGTGGTCAAGGACGGCGACCTCACCGAGAAGCAGCGCAACCACCTGCTCGCGGACATGACCGACGAGGTCGCCGGCCTGGTGCTGCGCGACAACTACGAGCAGAACCTCGCGCTCGCGAACGCGGTCGAGCACGCTCCGTCGCTGCTCCACGTGCACGAGGCCTGGATGCGCAAGCTCAAGGCCGACGGCGTCCTCAACCGGGAGCTCGAGGCGCTGCCCAGCAGCAAGGAGGTCCAGCGGCGGCTCGACAACCGCGAGGGTCTGACCGCCCCGGAGCTGTCGGTGCTGATGTCGTGGACCAAGATCGTGCTCGCCGACGAGCTCCTCGAGAGCGAGATCGCCGAGGACCACTACTTCGACCAGGACCTGCGCGCCTACTTCCCGGCCGCGGTCAGGGACGGCTTCCCCGAGCAGGTCCACGACCACCCGCTGCGCCGCGAGATCATCGTGACCCAGGTGGTCAACGACCTGGTCAACGGCGCCGGCATGACCTTCTGGCCCCGGCTCGCGGGGGAGACCGGCGCGAGCGCCGTCGAGCTCACCCGGGCCAACTTCGTGGCCCGGGAGATCTTCGGGTCGCTGCCGCTGCGCGAGGAGCTGAAGTCCTTCGACAACCGGCTCGACGCCGCCGTGCAGACCCGGATGCGCCTGGAGATGCGCACGCTGGTCGAGCGGGCGTCGCGCTGGCTGGTCAACAACCGCCGCCCGCCGCTGGACAGCCAGGGCACCGTCGACCTGTTCACCGAGCCGGTGCAGCGGGTGATGGCCGAGCTGCCCGACCTGATGAGCGGCCGCGAGCAGGCGGCGTACGTCGATCGGCGCGACCGCCTCGCGTCCGCCGGTGTCCCCGAGGACCTGGCGAGCCGGGTGGCCGTGCTGCCGCCGGCGTACATGCTCCTCAACATCGTCGAGATCGCCCGACGTGAGGACCTCGACCCGACCGAGGTCGCCCGGGTGCACTTCGCGCTGGGCGAGCGGCTCGGCCTGCCGGGACTGGTCCAGCGGATCCTCGCCCTGCCGCGCAACGACCGGTGGCAGACGATGGCGCGGGCCGCGCTGCGCGACGACCTGCACTCGGTGCACGCGCAGCTCACCGCCCAGGTCCTGGCCGCCACCGACCGCGACGACGCCGCTCCGGCGCGCGTGGTCGCCTGGGAGGCCGCCAACGACGTCGTGGTCCCGCGGGCGTCGGGCACGCTGGCCGAGATCTGCGCCGACGAGCAGGCCGACCTCGCGCGGCTGTCGGTCGGGCTGCGGGTGGTGCGGGGGCTGCTCGCGACGGGTTGAGCCGTCGAGGCAACCTCGCGGGTCGCTCGGGGCATCACTCGGGCATGGACTTCGACGAGTTCTTCCGGGCGACGTGGCCGCGGCTGTTCCGCACGGCGTATGCCGTGGCGGGTGACGCCGCCTCGGCCGAGGACGCGCTCCAGGCGGCGTTCGCGAAGGCGTACTCGTCGTGGCGTCGGATCAGCCGGACCGACCACCCCGAGGCGTACGTGCGTCGGATGGTCGTCAACGAGGTCCTCGGCACCCGCCGGCGCGGCTGGTGGCAGCGCGAGCGACCGCACGAGTCCGCGGAGCCACCGGGGTCGGTCTCCTCGCCCGAGGTCGGCGTCGTGGACCGGGACGCCGTGTGGTCGGCCGTCCTGGCGCTCCCGCCGCGCCAGCGCGCGGTGATCGTCCTGCGCTACTACGAGGACCTCACCGAGGAGCAGATCGCCGACGCCCTCGGCTGCAGCCGCGGCACCGTGAAGTCGCAGGCCTCGGCCGCCCTCGCCAACCTGCGCCGCGACGGCGCCGCTCTCACGGACGGAGAACTCGCATGAGCACCGATCTCGCCCGGGCGATCCGGGACCGCGTCGACGCCGTCCCGGTCCCGCCGGGCGACCTCGACCGCGTGCACGCCGACGGCACCCGCATCCGCCGCCGTCGTACGGCGACCGCCGTGGTGGCCAGCGCCGCCGTCGTCGCGGCGGTGGCCGCCGTCGCGCTCCAGGTC
>JAEZKN010000068.1 GCA_023415395.1 Actinomycetes bacterium | reverse complement strand
GGCCCGGCGGGTCCCATGGGCCCGGCGGCGCCGTCGGCGCCCGCAGCGCCGGTCGCTCCCGTGGCTCCGGTCGCGCCGATCGCCCCCTCGGCGCCCGTGGCGCCCTTCGCACCCCGGGGGCCCTTGACGTTCCACCGGATCTGGAGCTCGCCCGGGCGGCACTGCTGTCCGGCACGGAGCAGCCGCAGGTCGCCGTCCTGCTGGTCGACGCAGGCGCGAATGACCTTGCGCTGCGCGGCGTACGCACCGTCCACGGGGCCGAAGGCCGTCATGAACGCGACCGACACGAGGCCGGCAGAGACGAGGGCGCGAGGGCGGGAGAGCGTGCTCACAATCAGGACGTTATCGGTCCGCTTAACGGACCGCCTCGTGTGATCGGCAGGCGGGACGGTGGTCCAGACCAGCCTGGGAGACGGTCAGTCGTGGGCCGGCGCGTCCACGTTGGCCATCGCCGGGTCGAGCCGGATCCCCTCGGCCAGCGCTTCCTCTGCGCGTTCGACCTCGCCGAGGTGCTGGAGGGCGAAGCCGAGGCGCATGTGGGCGGCGGCGAAGGTGGGGTCGTGCTCGACCGCGCGCTCGTAGAGCCCGACGGCCGCTGCGAGGTCGGTCTGCTCGGTGAGGATGGCGCGGTTGAAGAGCGCCTGCACGAGCGTGGGCTCCTGCTCGAGCGCCCGGTCGTAGAGGTCGCGCGCCTTCGCCTCGCGTCCGCGTTCCTGGTGGATGAGGCCCAGGTTGTACAGCGCGAAGGCGTTGTCGGGGTCCACGGACAAGGCGTTGCCGAAGGTGACAGCGGCGGAACGGTCGTCGCCGCTCTCCAGCTGGGCGATGCCCTGCTGGACCAACAGGTCGGCCGGGCTCGGGTCCACCGTGTCGGAGGAGACAGTGGTCGGAGGCGCTGCGTCGTCGTCGGTGTCGCCGTTGCCGCACGCGCCGGCGAGCAGCCCGAGAGCGGCGACGAGGGCAGCGGTGGCAGCGATCCGGACGGGCAGCACGGCGGTCAGTGTAGGGACCCTACGATGCACCGCATGCCTCGGCTCGGCCTGCACATGATCGTCAAGGACGAGTCCCCGGTGATCGAACGCTGTCTGCGCAGCGTGCTGCCACTGGTCGACTGGTGGGTGGTCAGTGACACCGGCTCGTCCGACGGCACCCAGGACCTCGTCCGACGCACGATGTCGGGCGTGCCGGGGACGCTGATCGAGCGGCCGTGGGTCTCGTTCGGCCACAACCGCCAGGAGGCACTCGACGCGGCGCGTGCGCTCGAGCACGCGGCCGCCGACGACTACGTGCTGTGGATCGACGCCGACGAGCAGCTGGTCGACCTGCCCGAGAGCCTCCCCACGCTGACCCAGGACGGGTACCACCTCGAGGTGGAGTACGCAGGCACCCGTTACCAGCGCCTGGCCGTCGTGCGCCTGGGCCGCCCGTGGACGTGGCGCGGTGCCATCCACGAGTACCTCGACCTCCCGGACGCGACCCTCGGACACCTCCCCGCGCCGAGGGTGCTGGTCCGGCGCGAGGGCGCCCGGTCGCGAGACCCGGAGACCTACCGCAAGGACGCCGAGGTCATCGAGGACGAGCTGCGGCGTGACCCGGACGATCCCCGCATGCAGTTCTACCTTGGCCAGTCCTGGCGCGATGCCGGCGAGCCGGACCGGGCGCTCGCGGCGTACCGGCGCCGGGCCGAGAACCCGGCGGGCTGGGCGCAGGAGCGGTGGTACGCGCTCTTCCAGATCGCCGTCCTCAGCGAGCGGCTGGGGGCGCCCGCGGCCGAGGTGTGCGAGGCCTATCTCTCCGCCTACCAGCTCTGCCCGTGGCGCGCCGAGCCGCTCGTCGAGCTCGCACGCCACGAGCGGGCGCGGGAGCGCTACGAGGTGGCGCTCCTCTACGCCCACCGGGCGACCCGCATCCCGCTGCCCGGTGCCGACGGCCTCTTCGTCGACCACGACACCTACACCTGGCGGGCCTGGGACGAGGTGGCGATCAGCAGCTACTGGGTGGGGCGGTACGCCGACGGGGCCGTCGCCGCTGCGAAGGCGCTGGCCGTGCGGCCCGACGACCAGCGACTGCGGGCGAACCTCGCCTGGTGTCAGGACAAGCTGACCGACCGCTGACCCTCCGGTGGCCGGGCGCCCGTGTCCGGTCGCGCCGGACGGCACTAGGCTGGCGGACGGACTTTCCGACCGAACTCCGACCGAACCCAGGAGCACTGACGTGGCATCCATCGAAGCTGTCGGCGCCCGCGAGATCCTCGACTCGCGCGGCAACCCCACCGTCGAGGTCGAGGTCCTGCTCGACGACGGCGCGTTCGCCCGGGCGATGGTCCCCAGCGGGGCCTCGACCGGCGCCTTCGAGGCGGTCGAGCTGCGCGACGGTGGCAGCCGCTACGGCGGCAAGGGCGTCGGCCAGGCCGTCAACGCCGTGATCCAGACGATCGCCCCGGCGATCGAGGGCCTCGCCGCCGACGACCAGCGCCTGCTGGACCAGACGATGCTCGAGCTCGACGGCACGCCCAACAAGGCCAAGCTCGGCGCCAACGCGATCCTGGGCGTCTCGCTCGCCGTGGCCCGGGCCGCGGCCGACAGCGCCGAGCTGCCGCTCTACCGCTACGTCGGTGGCCCGAACGCCCACCTGCTCCCGGTGCCGATGATGAACATCCTCAACGGCGGCGCCCACGCCGACTCCAACGTCGACGTGCAGGAGTTCATGATCGCGCCGATCGGCGCCCCGACGTTCCGCGAGGCCCTGCGCTCCGGTGCGGAGGTCTACCACGCGCTGAAGTCGGTGCTGAAGAAGAAGGGCCTGTCCACGGGCCTCGGCGACGAGGGCGGCTTCGCCCCGAACCTCGACAGCAACCGCGCCGCGCTCGACCTGATCGCCGAGGCCGTCGAGGCCGCGGGCCTCACGCTCGGCTCGGACATCGCGCTGGCCA
>JAEZKN010000047.1 GCA_023415395.1 Actinomycetes bacterium | reverse complement strand
GTCGCGGCCAGGGTGCTGAGAAGACCGCCTACATCGAGCGCGTCGTTGCGATCAACCGTGTCGCCAAGGTCGTGAAGGGTGGTCGTCGCTTCAGCTTCACCGCCCTCGTGGTCGTCGGTGACGGTGATGGCCTCGTCGGCGTCGGTTACGGCAAGGCGAAGGAGGTGCCGGCCGCGATCGCCAAGGGCGTCGAGGAGGCCAAGAAGCACTTCTTCAAGGTTCCCCGCATCCAGGGCACCATCCCGCACCCGGTCCAGGGTGAGAAGGCCGCCGGCGTGGTCATGCTGCGCCCGGCCGCGCCCGGTACCGGTGTCATCGCCGGTGGCCCGGTGCGTGCGGTCCTGGAGTGCGCCGGCATCCACGACATCCTGAGCAAGTCGCTCGGGTCGTCGAACCAGATCAACATCGTCCACGCGACGGTCGAGGCGCTGCGCATGCTCGAGCAGCCCGAGGCCGTGGCGGCCCGTCGTGGCCTCCCGGTCGAGGAGGTCGCTCCGGCGGCGCTGCTCAAGGCTCGCGTCGAGGTCCCGGCCGGGACGTCGCAGGAGGTGTCTTCCTGATGGCACAGCTGAAGGTCCGGCAGGACCGCGGCCTCGTGGGCCTGAAGAGGAACCAGCGCGAGACGCTGCGCACGCTCGGTCTCAAGCGGATCGGCGACGTGGTCGTCAAGGAGGACCGCCCGGAGATCCGCGGCATGGTCCAGACCGTCCGTCACCTCGTGACGGTCGAGGAGGTCGACTGACATGACGCTCAAGCTCCACCACCTGCGTCCGGCCCCGGGCGCCAAGACCGCGAAGACCCGCGTGGGTCGCGGTGAGGCGTCGAAGGGCAAGACCGCGGGCCGCGGTACCAAGGGCACCAAGGCTCGCTACCAGGTCCCGGTCGCCTTCGAGGGTGGCCAGATGCCGATCCACATGCGGCTGCCGAAGCTCAAGGGCTTCAAGAACCCGTTCAAGGTCGAGTTCCAGGTCGTGAACCTGGACCGCCTGGGCGAGCTCTTCCCCGAGGGCGGCACCGTGACGGTCGACGACCTGGTCGCCAAGGGCGCCGTCCGCGACGGCCACCCGGTCAAGGTCCTCGGGCAGGGCGACCTGTCCGTGGCTGTCCAGGTGAGCGCCAACGCGTTCTCCGGCTCGGCCAAGGAGAAGATCGAGGCTGCCGGCGGCACCGTCACCACGGTGTGAGCCGGGTGTGACCTGTACCAGCGCTCCGGGCGCGGCGGTTCTGTCCCAGAACAGGACCGTCGCGCCCGCCGCGTATTCGGGGGCTGCCCGACGTCCTGTTAGGCTTCCCCGGGTCCTTGCGCTCATCTCGCAGGGGCCGTTTCACGCTTGGAGAAAGAGGATCTCGTGCTGAGCGCGTTCGCGAACGCTTTCCGGACTCCGGACCTGCGGCGCAAGCTGCTGTTCGTCCTCATGATCATCGCGATCTTCCGGCTGGGGTCCCAGATCCCGACTCCCGGTGTGAACGTCGCGAACGTGCAGACGTGTGTCGACATCGCCTCCGGCGGTGACAACGCCAGCCTCTACAGCCTGGTGAACATGTTCTCCGGCGGAGCGCTGCTCCAGCTCACGATCTTCGCGCTCGGCATCATGCCCTACATCACCGCGAGCATCATCCTGCAGCTGCTCGTCGTGGTGATCCCGCGGCTGGAGGCCCTCAAGAAGGAGGGCCAGTCCGGCCAGACCAAGATCACGCAGTACACCCGTTACCTGACGCTGGGCCTGGCGGTCCTCCAGGCGACGGGCATCGTCGCGCTGGCCCGCTCCGGCCAGCTGCTCCAGGGCTGCAACCTGGACCTGCTGCACAACAACGGCACCGCGACGTTCCTCGTCATGGTCGTCACGATGACCGCGGGCACCGCGGTGATCATGTGGCTCGGCGAGCTCATCACCGAGCGCGGCGTCGGCAACGGCATGTCGATCATGATCTTCACCCAGGTCATCGCCGGCTTCCCGTCCTCGCTGTGGGCGGTCCAGAACAGCAAGGGCTGGTGGACCCTCGGCATCGTGCTGGTCATCGGACTGGTGATCGTGGCCGCGGTCATCTTCGTCGAGCAGGCGCAGCGCCGGATCCCGGTGCAGTACGCCCGCCGGATGGTCGGCCGCAAGATGTTCGGCGGCAGTTCGACCTACATCCCGTTGAAGGTGAACCAGGCCGGCGTCATCCCGGTCATCTTCGCCTCGTCGCTGCTCTACCTGCCCGCGATGCTGGCGTCGTTCAACCAGACCTCGGACTCCAAGTGGGTCCAGTGGATCAACGACTACATGGTCCAGGGATCCCACCCGATCTACATGATCACGTTCTTCCTCATGATCGTGTTCTTCACCTACTTCTACGTCTCGATCACCTTCAACCCGCAAGAGGTGGCCGACAACATGAAGAAGTACGGCGGCTTCATCCCCGGGATCCGGGCGGGCAAGCCGACCGAGGAGTACCTCTCCTACGTCCTCTCCCGCATCACGCTGCCCGGATCGCTCTACCTCGGTCTGGTCGCGCTCATCCCGCTCATCGCCTTCGCGATGGTGGGGGCCAACCAGAACTTCCCGTTCGGTGGCACGAGCATCCTGATCATGGTCGGCGTCGCCCTCGACACGGTGAAGCAGATCGAGAGCCAGCTCCAGCAGCGGAACTACGAAGGATTCCTGCGCTGACATGCGTCTGATCATCATGGGCCCGCCGGGCGCCGGTAAGGGCACCCAGGCCAAGTTCATCGCCGAGCACTTCAAGATCCCGGCGATCTCCACCGGCGACATCTTCCGCGCCAACGTCTCCGAGGGCACGCCCCTCGGCATCGAGGCCAAGCGCTACATGGACGCGGGCGAGTACGTCCCGGACGAGGTCACCAACCGGATGGTCCGCAACCGTATCGACGAGCCGGACGCCGTCAGCGGCTTCCTGCTCGACGGCTACCCGCGCACGCTGGCCCAGGTCGAGGAGCTCGACGGGATGATCCGGTTCACCGGTCACCGGCTCGACGCGGTCATCTGCCTGACCGTCGACCAGGAGGAGATCGTCCAGCGCCTGCTCCAGCGCGCGCAGGTCGAGGGCCGGGCCGACGACACCGAGGACGTCATCCGCCGCCGGCAGGAGGTCTACCTCGAGCAGACCCAGCCGCTCATCGCCGTCTACGGCGAGCGCGGCATCGTGGTCGAGGTCGACGGCATGGGCGAGGTCAGCGACGTCACCCAGCGGATCTTTGCCGCCCTCGACTCCATCCCCGAGTCCTGAACCGTCATGACGCGCGCTGCCGGCGTTGTCGTCGCTCGACGGCCCGCTCCGCTCGAAGGCCGCCTTCTCTCCTCCGCCTTGGCATCACCCGCCCTGACGATCCAGGAGCCCTGACATGGGTCTCCTCGACCGCGGCGTCGAGATCAAGACGCCGGAGCAGATCGACCTGAAGCGCCGGGCCGGCCTCGTGGTCGGACGCACGCTCGAGCTGCTGCGTGGCGCGGTGCGTGCTGGCATCTCCACGGCCGAGCTCGACGCGATCGCCGAGGACCACATCCGGTCCTCGGGGGCGACCCCTTCCTTCCAGGGCTACCACGGCTTCCCGGCGTCGATCTGCGCCTCGGTCAACGACGAGGTCGTGCACGGCATCCCCGGCGGACGCGTGCTGGCCGACGGCGACGTCATCTCGATCGACTGCGGCGCGATCGTGGACGGCTGGCACGGGGACGCGGCGATCACGGTCGCCGTCGGAGCGGTGCCCGACGAGGTGACCGGGCTGATGCGGGTCACCGAGCAGGCCATGTGGCGCGGCATCGCCGCGGCGCACCTCGGCGGCCGGGTCACCGACATCTCCGCCGCGGTCGAGCGCTACGTCCGCGCGCAGGGCCGCTACGGCATCCTCGAGGACTACACCGGCCACGGCATCGGGTCGGCGATGCACCAGCCCCCGAACGTGCCGAACTTCGGCCGGCCCGGCAAGGGTCCGAAGCTGGTCGAGGGCCTGGCGCTGGCCGTGGAGCCGATGATCACGCTCGGCACCAAGGAGACCAGCACGCTGGAGGACGACTGGACGGTCGTCACCGACGACGGCAGCTGGGCGGCCCACTTCGAGCACACCTTCACGCTTACCCGCACCGGCACCTGGGTACTGACCGCGCTGGACGGCGGAGAGGCGATGCTCGGCGAGCTGGGCGTCCCGTTCGGCGGCCGTTAGTCGGGCACAGGCCCGTGTGACAGGATGGTCCTCGCAGTGGGGAGTATCCCTTCGCTGCGGGTTCGTCAGCACGAGCGGCCTCCGCTCCGGATCCGTGGGTCGCCCGTGGTCCGGGCGACGGGAGAGACCTCTGACGGTTTCTCGTCCCCTCGATGCAGGAGTGTTCCTTGGAGATCTCGACCCTCGAATGGGCGATCACGATCGGCGCCACGTGTGCGGTGCTGCTCTTCGACGTGATCGTCATCGCCCGTGACCCCCACGAGCCGTCGTTCCGTGAGTGCGCGGTCGCGCTGGCGATCTACATCGGCGCCGCGATCCTCTTCGGCGCGTGGATCTGGTACAGCCACGGTCACGACATGGGGATCGACTTCTACACCGGCTGGTTGACGGAGTACTCGCTCTCGATCGACAACCTGTTCGTCTTCATCATCTTGATGGCGGCGCTCAAGGTCCCCCGCGAGTACCAGCAGGAAGCCCTGATGGTGGGCATCATCCTGGCGCTGGTCTTCCGCGGCATCTTCATCGCGCTGGGCTACCAGCTCATCGAGAACTTCAGCTGGGTCTTCTACGCGTTCGGCGCCTTCCTGGTCTACACCGCGATCACCCTGGTCAAGAGCTACCGCAGTCACGACGAGGAGCACCCAGAGGAGAACCGGGTGGTGAAGTTCGCCCAGAAGCACCTCAACGTGGGCGACGAGTACCACGGCCTCAAGCTCTGGTACCGCAAGAACGGCGTCCGGCTGGTCTCGCCGATGCTGATCGTGATCATCGCGCTCGGCACCACCGACATCCTCTTCGCCCTGGACTCGATCCCGGCGATCTTCGGCATCACCCAGGAGCCCTACCTCGTCTTCACCGCGAACGTGTTCGCGCTGATGGGCCTGCGCCAGCTCTACTTCCTGCTCGGTGGCCTGCTCAAGCGCCTGGTCTACCTCTCGCTGGGCCTGGCCTTCATCCTCGCGTTCATCGGGGTCAAGCTGGTCCTGCACGCCCTCCACGAGAACGAGCTGCCGTTCATCAACGGCGGCGAGCACGTGGCCGTGCCGGACATCCCGTCGCTGCTCAGCCTCGGCGTCATCATCGTGACCCTCACGATCACCGCGGTCGCGAGCCTCCTGGCCTCGCGCCGGATGTCGGAGGCGGAGATCGAGCAGCACACCAGCTCGATGAAGTCGCCGGACCAGAAGCCGTAGGAATACCCCCGCCCGCCCGGGAGGTTGACCCGGGGTGAGCCCGATGAGCACCGCCCTGTCCGTCCTCGCCCTGGTCCCGGTCCGCAGCGCCCAGGCCACGGCCGCCGCGGTCGCCGCGTCCCTCTCGCTCGCCCGGGTCGCCGACCAGCTCGGCTACACCCGCTACTGGCTGGCCGAGCACCACAACATGCCGGCCGTCGCGGCGACGAACCCGCCGGTGCTGATCGGCCTGGTCGCCGGGGCGACCGACCGCATCCGAGTGGGGTCGGGCGGAGTGATGCTGCCCAACCACGCCCCGCTCGTCGTCGCCGAGCAGTTCGCGCTCCTCGAGGCGGCCTTCCCCGGGCGGATCGACCTCGGGATCGGCCGGGCGCCGGGGAGCGACCCGGTGACGTCGTACGCGCTGCGGCACGGGGCCGGCGGGGTCAGCGACGACATCGTCGCCCGCTTCCCCGAGTACGTCGACAACGTGCTCGCGATGATGGAGCCCGACGGCGTCGGGCTGAGCCTCCAGGGCCGCACCTACCCGCTCCGGGCAACCCCGGGCGCGCGGTCGGTGCCGACCGTGTGGCTGCTCGGCTCCTCGGACTACTCCGCCCGGCTGGCCGCGGAGAAGGGCCTGCCCTACGTCTTCGCGCACCACTTCTCCGGCAACGGGACGGCCGAGGCGCTCGCGCTCTACCGGCAGAGCTTCCGGCCCTCGCCCGAGCTGGCCGAGCCGCGCACGTTCCTCACCGTGAACGCCGTGGTCGCCGAGACCGAGGAGGAGGCCGCCCGGCTGGCCTGGCCGCAGCTGCTCGCCATGCTCGCGCTGCGCACCGGCCAGGAGCTGCGCCCGCAGCTGCTGGTCGAGGAGGCCGAGAAGGTCGAGCTGCCGCAGGCCCACCTGGACCTGGTCGAGGCGATGGCGCAGCGCTGGGTCATCGGCGCGCCGGACCGCGCCCGGGCCCGGATCGAGGAGCTCGCCGCGACGTACGGCGTCGACGAGGTCATGGTCCACCCGGTCGCCGGCGCGTGGACCGGCACCGAGCCGGCCAGCAGCCCGGCGCGCGAGCAGACGCTCCGGCTCCTCGCCTGAGGCCCGACGTCGACGAGTTGGGGTTTTCGACCCGTTTGCGACTAGACTGGTGTGTCGGCCCAACGTGGGTCTGCTTCGTGGCGCCTCGCGGCTGCCCGGAACACCTGACCGAACCACTCCTGTGAGGGGTTCGTGCGCGTGCCCGGGATGAGGTTCCGGAGCGGCTGCACGAGGTCCACCGCCTCACCCGAGGCGGAGGTTCCCGGGCCACACGGTAGACAAACGATCAACAGATTGTGGAGGACATGCCGAAGAAAGAAGGCGTGATCGAGATCGAGGGCACCGTCGTGGAGGCCCTTCCGAACGCGATGTTCCGCGTGGAGCTGAGCAACGGGCACAAGGTTCTCGCCCACATCAGCGGCAAGATGCGGCAGCACTACATCCGGATCCTCCCCGAGGACCGCGTGGTGGTGGAGCTCTCGCCGTACGACCTCACCCGGGGTCGGATCGTCTACCGGTACAAGTAAGCCGCTTCTACCGGAAAGGGACTGGCTGTGAAGGTCAACCCGAGCGTCAAGCCGATCTGTGACAAGTGCAAGGTGATCCGTCGCCACGGCCGCGTCATGGTGATCTGCGAGAACCCGCGCCACAAGCAGCGCCAGGGCTGAGGTCTCGACAGGCTCGACCACCGCGTCGAGGGCACCACAACTGAACACCTACAACGTGATCGCTAGCCGCGTCGCACGACGCGGCGAAGTCACCTCCGGAGCAGACGGCCGGAGCCCGGACCCAGCGCAGTGCTGGGAGAGGCCCGGGACGCGACACGACCGAAACCGCTGCGAACAACCGAGAAGGAAACCGCCACATGGCACGCCTCGTTGGTGTTGACCTCCCGCGCGACAAGCGCATCGAGGTCGCTCTCACCTACATCTACGGCATCGGCCGTACTCGCGCCCAGCAGCTCCTCGCCGCGACCGGGGTCAGCCCCGACCTCCGCGTGCACCAGCTGGGTGACGAAGAGCTGGTCAAGCTCCGCGACGAGATCGAAGCCAACTTCAAGATCGAGGGTGACCTCCGTCGTGAGGTCCAGGCCGACATCCGCCGCAAGATCGAGATCGGCAGCTACCAGGGTCGCCGTCACCGCCAGGGCCTCCCGGTCCGCGGCCAGCGCACCAAGACCAACGCTCGTACCCGCAAGGGTCCCAAGCGCACGGTTGCCGGCAAGAAGAAGGCAAAGTGATCTGACGCGGTTTCGAGACAGGCGCAGAGCGCCTTCCTCAACCACCGTCAGGTACTGACCACCACAGACCAGCTACTTCAGGAGTTACTGCATGCCTCCCAAGAGCCGCACTGCGGCCGGCGCCAAGAAGGTGCGCCGCAAGGAGAAGAAGAACGTCGCCACGGGCGAAGCCCACATCAAGAGCACGTTCAACAACACCATCGTCACGATCACCGACCCGACCGGTGCGGTGATCTCGTGGGCCTCGGCCGGCACCGTCGGTTTCAAGGGTTCCCGCAAGTCCACCCCGTTCGCCGCGCAGATGGCCGCCGAGGCCGCCGGACGTCGGGCGATGGAGCACGGCATGAAGAAGATCGACGTCTTCGTCAAGGGTCCGGGTTCGGGCCGCGAGACGGCGATCCGGTCCCTGGGTGCGATCGGCCTCGAGGTCGGCACCATCCAGGACGTCACGCCCACGCCCCACAACGGCTGCCGCCCGCCCAAGCGTCGCCGCGTCTGACACGCGCCCGAGAACAGGAGACTTGTAGAAGATGGCCCGTTACACCGGCCCCATGACCAAGAAGTCGCGCCGTCTCGGTGTCGACCTCGTCGGTGGCGACGCTGCGTTCGAGCGTCGTCCCTACCCCCCCGGCCAGCACGGCCGGGCGCGCATCAAGGAGAGCGAGTACCGCTCGCAGCTGCAGGAGAAGCAGAAGGCTCGCTTCACCTACGGCGTCCTCGAGAAGCAGTTCCACAACTACTACACCGAGGCCTCGCGTCGCTCCGGCAAGACCGGTGACAACCTGCTCCAGCTGCTGGAGTGCCGCCTCGACAACGTGGTGTACCGCGCCGGCTTCGCCCGGACCCGCCGCCACGCCCGTCAGCTCGTCGTGCACGGCCACTTCAAGGTGAACGGCAAGAAGGTCGACATCCCGTCGTACCAGGTCGCCGCCCACGACGTGATCGACGTGCGCGAGAAGTCGCTGGAGATGACCCCGTTCATCGTGGCTCGCGAGACCCACGGCGAGCGCGTCGTCCCCGCGTGGCTCGAGGCGATCCCGTCGCGGATGCGCATCCTCGTGCACCAGCTCCCGGTCCGTGCGCAGATCGACCTGCCGGTCCAGGAGCAGCTCATCGTCGAGTACTACTCCAAGAAGTGACCTCGATGGGTGCCTCGCCTCCGGGCGGGGCACCCATCACCCGCCTTCCGTCACCAGCACATTCGGGCCTGTCAAATAGCGGGTAGGCCCGGAAAGGAAAGAACAAGTGCTCATCGCACAGCGCCCCACCCTGTCGGAAGAGTCCGTCGACGAGTTCCGCTCGCGGTTCGTGATCGAGCCCCTGGAGCCCGGCTTCGGCTACACGCTGGGCAACTCGCTCCGCCGTACCCTGCTCAGCTCGATCCCCGGTGCCTCGATCACCAGCATCAAGGTCGACAACGTCCTGCACGAGTTCTCGACGATCGAGGGCGTCAAGGAGGACGTCACCGAGATCATCTTGAACCTCAAGGGTCTGGTCGTCTCCTCCGAGCACGACGAGCCGGTGACCATGTACCTGCGCAAGTCGGGTGCCGGCGACGTCACCGCCGCGGACATCGCGCCGCCGGCCGGCGTCGAGGTGCACAACCCCGACCTGAAGATCGCCACCCTGTCCGACAAGGGCAAGCTGGAGATGGAGCTCGTCGTCGAGCGTGGCCGCGGCTACGTCTCCTCGGTGCTCAACAAGGGCCAGGACAACGAGATCGGCCGCATCCCGGTCGACTCGATCTACAGCCCGGTCCTCAAGGTGACCTACAAGGTCGAGGC
>JAEZKN010000044.1 GCA_023415395.1 Actinomycetes bacterium | reverse complement strand
CCTCGGCCGAGAGGACGCCGTACGCGGCCGGGTCCTCGAGCGGGACCCCCATCAGCGAGCGCGGCAGCGCGCGCAGCGCGCCGCCGGTCCAGATGCGCGACGACGCGAGCGTCGGGTGCTCGACCGGGAGGCCGACCTCGGTCGCGAGCGCGACGCCCTCGGGACGCCGGTTCAGCATCGCCTCGGCGCCGACGTCGACGGTCACGCCGGCGACCGGGGCCCGGTGCAGCTTGCCGCCGACGCGCGGCGAGGCCTCGAGCACGAGCACCTCGTGGCCGGCGGCGACGAGGTCACGCGCCGCGGTCAGCCCGCCGATCCCGGCACCGACCACCACGACCTTGCGCGTCGCGCTGCCCCTGCCGTCAGTGCCCCTGTCGCCGGTGCCCATGCCGCCAGTGTGGCAAAGGGTTCCCGCGCCGCGACGGCGGGTGCGCACCGCCGCGGCGCGGGAAGATCACCGGGTGGTTCAGCCGGCGAGCCGGCCGAAGGCGCTGCGGTGGAAGACGAGCGGCGAGGAGCTGTCGACGTGCTCGACCGCGTGGAGCTCCAGCAGCACGATCGTGTGGTCGCCCGCCTCCACCTCGCGGTAGACGGTGCAGTCGAAGCGCGCCAGGCCCTCGTCGAGCAGGGCGGCGCCGTCCTCGGTCGTCGTCACGGCGAGGCCGTCGAAGCGCTGCTCGACCGGGCCGGCGAGCTGGCGGCACACGACGTCGTGGTGGTCGGCGAGGATCGTGACGCCGAGGTGGGCGGCCCGCCGCAGGGTCGGCCAGGTCTTCGACGTGTTGGCCACCGAGAACGACACCAGCGCCGGCTCGAGGCTCACCGAGGTGAACGAGCTGGCCGCCAGCCCGACGAGCTCGCCGTCGACCTCGGCGGCGACGGCGACCACGCCGCTGGGGAAGACGCCGAACGCCTCCCGGAGGCCGTTCGGGTCGAGGTCCTGGTTCGTGGAGAGGTGGGTGACGGTCATGCCGAGACTCCCGTTCTGCTGTCGAGGCGGTCGAGGATGGCGGTGATCGCCGGGCGAGCGTGGTCGAGCCACGGGCGATAGGCCTCCGGGTCGTCGTGGGCCGAGTCGACGACGTAGAGCCCCGCGGCGGGCACCAGCCCGCCGATCTCGGTGAGCACCGGCCGCAGCGTCAGCTCCGGCGCCATCGCGTGGCCGGGGCCGGCGCCCAGCATGAGGGGTACGGCGACGCCGCGCAGACCGTCGGCGGAGGCGAACCGGTCGAGGAAGAGCTTGAGCAGCCCGGTGTAGGCCCCCTTGTACGTCGGGGACGCGACGACGGCCAGGTCGGCGGCACCGACCTCGGTCACGATCTCGGTCACCACCTCGTCCTGCCAGTCCAGCAGGCGTGGCCCGAGGTCGGCGAGGTCGACGACCTGGTCCGGGTCGCGGCCGACGAGCTGCTGGGCGAGGTAGGTCGCCGCGGCCAGCGTCCGGCTCCGCGGCCTGGGGTTGCCGACGACCACCGAGACACGAGTCACGACGCGGCGACCTTCTGGCCGAACGGCACGGAGGGCCGCGCGGTGGACGGGGCGGGGTGCTGCCAGAGGCCGCGGCGCTCGAGCTCGGGCAGCACACCCTCGCCGAACCAGTAGGCCTCCTCGAGGTGGGGGTAGCCCGAGAGCACGAACTCCTCGATTCCGACCGCGCGGTACTCCTCGACGAGGTCCGCGATCTCGGCGTACGACCCGACCATCGCCGTGCCCGCCCCACCGCGGACCAGGCCCACGCCGGCCCACAGGTTCGGGTGGATGACCAGGCCGTCCTTGCTGCCGCCGTTGAGGTCGAGCATCCGCTGCTGGCCGACGGACTCCGAGCGCTTCAGGCCCTCCTGCACGCGCTGGACGTCCTCGTCGGAGATGCCGGCCAGGAGCCGGTCGGCCTCGGCCCACGCCGCCTCGGAGGTCTCGCGGGCGATCGTGTGCAGGCGGATGCCGAAGCGGAGCTCGCGCCCCTCCTCGGCGGCCAGGCCGCGGACCCACGCGACCTTCTCGGCGACCGCGGCAGGCGGCTCGCCCCAGGTGAGGTAGACGTCGACGTGCTTGGCGGCGACCCGGCCGGCGATCGGCGAGGAGCCGCCGAAGTAGATCTCGGGCAGCGGGTCGGGGAGCTGCTGGAGGACCGCGTCCTCGACGCGCAGGTGCTGGCCCTCGAAGGTCAGCGGCTCACCGGCCCAGAGTCCGCGCACGACCGAGAGGAACTCGTCGCAGCGCTCGTAGCGGGCGTCCTTGTCGAGGAAGTCGCCGAACATCCGCTGCTCGTGGCTCTCCCCGCCGGTGACGACGTTGAGCGCCAGACGACCGCCGGAGAGGTTCTGGAACGTCGCGGCCATCTGCGCGGCCAGGTAGGGCGAGGTCAGGCCGGGGCGGAAGGCGACCAGGAACTTCAGCCGCTCGCTGAGGCTGCTCAGCATCGCCGTCGTCACCCAGGCGTCCTCGCACCAGGCACCGGTGGGGGTGAGCGCGGCCTCGAAGCCCAGCTGCTCGGCGCTACGGGCGATCTGGCCCAGGTAGGGCACCGACGCGGGCCGGCCGGCGCCGGCCGTCGTCACGCCGTGCCCGCCGCCGACGACGTTGCGGCCGTCGCCGCCGTTGGTCGGTAGGAACCAGTGGAACTTCAGGTTGCTCATGTCGCCCTTCCCCGAGTGGTTACTCGTTTATCTTGACCAGATTGCTGTACTTTAAGTCCTGGTTCAAGCCACCGGGACCATCCCGGCGGGCGGAGTCGTCGATGGGGCGACAGGCAGAACCTGTCACCCGGATCAGGACCGACCATCCGGACCACGAGGAGCGAACAGCGTGCGGATCGAGCAGCTCGAGTACATCGCGGCCGTGACCCAGCACGGGTCGCTGCGCCGGGCCAGCGAGCGGCTGCACATCTCGCAGCCGGCGCTCAGCGAAGCGGTCTCGAAGCTCGAGCGCGAGCTCGGCGTCACGCTGCTCGACCGGCGCCGGTCGGGCTCGCGGATCAGCCGCCGTGGCCGCGAGCTGCTGCAGAACATGGTCGAGGTCCTCGAGGCGGTCGACCGCCTCCGCACCGCCGCCGGCGACCAGGCCGCCGGGCAGCACGTGGTCCGGGTCGGCACCGTCAGCGCGGCGACGTCCACCCTGCTGGTGCCGGCCGTGCGCGACTTCCGCGCCGCCCACCCCGGCAGCAGCGTCGAGGTGCTCAACACCCAGCAGCCCGAGATCCACCAGGGCGTGCTCGACGGCGCCCTCGACCTCGGGCTGGTCAACGTCCTCGAGGGCGACGACTCGCCGCCCGACCTGGTCTCCACCCGCCTCGTCCACGGCCGCCCGATGGCGGTGCTGCCGGCCGGCCACCCGCTCACGGCGTACGCCGAGGTCACGACCGACCAGCTGCGGGCCGAGCCCTTCGTGGCGATGCGTGCCGGCTACCTCATGCACCGCTTCGTGCACCGGCTCTTCGGCCCGGACATGCCGACGGTCTCCTACACCACCGACGGGGCCGAGCTCGGCAAGGTCATGGTCGCCGAGGGCCTGGGCCTGACCGTCCTGCCGGACTACAGCGTGCGCGGCGACCCGATGGAGCGCGCCGGCATCATCACCGTGCGGCCGCTGGCCCACGACAGCACCACGGTGAGCCTGGTCCTCCAGCAGCGCCCCCAGCAGCACGTGCCGCGGCCGGTGCGCGACCTCGAGGCCGCCCTGGTCGCCCACGCCCGCGCGCACCGCGGGGGAACCGAGCGCGCGGAGGTCACGTCCCAGACGGCATGAAGCCGCGCGCCGCCCTCCTCGCCGTCCTCCTCGCCGTCCTCCTCGGG
>JAEZKN010000020.1 GCA_023415395.1 Actinomycetes bacterium | reverse complement strand
AAGTACAGGACCTCCTTGTCCCCGTTGGCGTAGGTGACCTCGAGGAAGCGGTTCTCCTCGGTCTCGGTGTACATCCGCTCGACCGTCGCCCGGATCATGCCGGCGACCGTGGCCTCGCGGTCGCCTCCGAACTCGGCGAGGTCGTCGGCGTGGAGGGGCAGCGACGTCGTGAGGTACTTGCTGAAGATGTCGCGAGCCGACTCCGCGTCGGGCCGCTCGATCTTGATCTTCACGTCGAGGCGGCCGGGGCGCAGGATCGCCGGGTCGATCATGTCCTCGCGGTTGGAGGCGCCGATGACCAGCACGTTCTCGAGCAGCTCGACGCCGTCGATCTCGCTGAGCAGCTGCGGGACGATGGTGTTCTCGACGTCGGAGCTGACCCCGGAACCACGGGTGCGGAAGAGCGAGTCCATCTCGTCGAAGAACACGATCACCGGCGTACCGGAGCTGGCCTTCTCGCGGGCCCGCTGGAAGACCAGGCGGATGTGGCGCTCGGTCTCGCCGACGTACTTGTTGAGCAGCTCGGGACCCTTGATGTTGAGGAAGTACGACTTCCCCTCCTGGCCGGTCCTGGCCGCGACCTTCTTGGCCAGCGAGTTGGCGACCGCCTTGGCGATCAGCGTCTTGCCGCAGCCCGGAGGGCCGTAGAGCAAGACGCCCTTGGGCGGGCGGAGCTGGTGCTCCTTGAAGAGCTCGGGGTGGAGGTACGGCAGCTCGACGGCGTCCTGGATCGCCTCGATCTGGTTGCCGAGGCCACCGATCGACTCGTAGGCGATGTCCGGGACCTCCTCGAGGACCAGCTCCTCGACCTCGGACTTCGGGACCTTCTCGTAGACGTAGCCGGCGCGGGAGTCCAGCAGCAGGGAGTCCCCGGCGCGGATCGTCTCGGCGTGCAACGGCTCGGCGATGCGGACGACCCGCTCCTCGTCGGCGTTGGCGATGACCAGGGCTCGGTCGCCGTCGGCGAGGAGCTCCTTGAACATCACGACCTCGCCGACCTGCTCGAAGTCAAGCGCGGCGACGACGTTGAGCGCCTCGTTGAGCATGACCTCCTGGCCCCGCTGGAGGGAGTCGAGGTCCACGCTCGGGCTGACGTTGACCCGCAGCTTGCGGCCGCCGGTGAACACGTCGATCGAGTCGTCCTCGTTCCGCGCGAGGAACGTGCCGAAGCCGGCCGGCGGCTGAGCGAGCCGGTCGACCTCCTCCTTCAGCTTCATGATCTGGTCGCGCGCCTCACGCAGGGTCTGAGCGAGGCGTTCGTTCTGCGAGGTGAGGCCGGCGAGGCTGCGCTGCGCGTCGGCGAGGCGCAGCTCGAGGCCGCGCGAGCTCGACGGTCCGTCGGCCAGCCGCCGCCGGAGGTCGCTCACCTCCGACTGCAGGAGTCGGACCTGATCCTCGAGCTCCTCGGAGCTCCGGCCACCCGTGACGCCACCCGATGTCGACATGAGCACCACCTCCTGTTCGATCGACCCTACCCGCGACCCTTCCTAGCGGAAGGGTTCATTTCGCGGTGTTGGTCACGATTTGGACGCGGTGCGTCGGCCTCAGCGAGGGTGCGGTTTGGTCACCAACCGCACGATTCCCGCCCCCAGACCTGCGGTTGGTGACCAAACCACGGGGTACACGACGGCCCGGGAGTCCCGGGGCAACCAGGTCAAGCGGTCGGGTCCTCCGCTGCCTCGACCGGGTCGACCGGGTCGACCGGGACGCCGGGAGGACGGGGGCCGGTGTAGTCGGGGCCGTAGGCGCCGGGGGCGGGCCGGCGCTTCTTCAGCGGCGGCCGCTCGCCGGGGGCCATCCGGCGCGCGGTGACGAGGAACGCGGTGTGGCCGATCATCTTGTGGCCGGGGCGGACGGCAAGACCCTCGACGTGCCAGTCGCGCACGAGGGACTCCCACGCCTGGGGCTCGGTGAAGCCACCGTGGACGCGGACCGTCTCGACGAAGCGGGAGAGCTGGGTCGTGGTGGCGACGTACGCGCACACGATGCCGCCGGGGCGGAGGGCGTCGGCGGTCGCGTCGAGGCACTCCCAGGGCGCCAGCATGTCGAGGATGACCCGGTCGGCGCGCTCGCCGGAGGCCGGCAGCGCCTCGGCCAGGTCGCCGAGCGTGAGCCGCCAGGCGGGATGGGTCTTCCCCTCGGGCGCTCCGAAGAACTGGTTGACGTTGCGGCGGGCGACGTCGGCGAACTCTTCGCGACGTTCGTACGACGACACCCGGCCGTACGGGCCGACGGCCCGGAGGAGGGAGCAGGTGAGGGCGCCGGAGCCGACGCCGGCCTCCACGACGTGGGCACCGGGGAAGATGTCGGCGAGCGCGACGATCTGCGCGGCGTCCTTGGGGTAGACGACGGCCGCGCCGCGCGGCATCGAGACCACGAACTCCGAGAGCAACGGTCGGAAGCAGAGGTACTCCCCGCCCGCGGAGGAGACGACCGTGAAGCCCTCCTCGCGGCCGATCAGCTCGTCGTGCTCGATGTGGCCGCGGTTGGAGAAGAACCGCTTGCCGGCCACCAGCTCGAAGTTGTGCCGGCGGCCCTTCTGGTCGACCAGCCGGATCCACTCGCCCTCGCGCAACGGGCCGCGGTGGACGCCGGACCAGGCCTCGGCGGGGACGTCAGGACTCTGCTCGGACACGAGCGAGCACTCTAGTGCGCCGAGGCCCGGAAGGCCCTGTCGACGTCGGCGGTCGACAGCACGCCGACCAGGGACCCGTCGGGATCGACGAGGAGGTACTCCTCCGACGGCGTTCGGCTGATCGCCATCACCAGCTCCTCCCCACGGATGTCCGCTGGGAGCCGGAGCTCGTCGACGAGCGTGCGGGCGACGGTGGCGGTGGCGACCCACGGACGACGGTCCGGCGGTGTCGCGGCGACGGCGGCCTCGCTGACGATGCCGTCGGGCACGCCGGAGCCGGTGACGGTCACGATGCTGCCGGCCTGGGCCTCCTGCGCGCGGCGTACCGCCTCCGCGAGCGGGAGGTCGGCGGGCACGGCGAGGGTACGCCGGGCGAGCTGGCGTGCGACCAGGTCCGGGATCCGGCTGCGGAACCGTGCCGCCGCCATCGCGGCGGTCGAGCCCGACCACAGGAACATCGCGATGATCACGGCGAGGAGGACGTCGAGGACCTCGAGCTCGCGGCCGCGAACCGGGCCGAGGAGGAAGGGCCAGCACAGCACCGCGACGGCGGCCAGGCGACCGACCCACCCGGCCACGATCGTGCCGCGGTGGACGTTGCCGGTGACGGCCCAGACGGCCGACTTGAGCACCCGGCCGCCGTCGAGCGGCAGCCCGGGGACGAGGTTGAGGATGCCGACGAGCAGGTTGGCGCCGGCGAGGCCGCCCACCGCCATCTCGAGCAGCCCGTCGGGCGTGATCGGCCACAGCGCGAGGGCGGCGCCGCCCACGGCCAGTGACGTGAGCGGGCCGACGACCGCGATGAAGAACTCCTGCCGCGGGGTCCGCGCCTCGCCCTCGATGGCGGTCATCCCGCCGAGGAAGTGCAGCGTGATCGAGCTGACCGGGAAGCCGTAGTGCCGCGCGACGAACGCGTGCGAGGCCTCGTGCAGCAGCACGGAGAGGTAGAGGATCACCGCGAAGGCGAACCCGGCGACGTACTTCCAGGGTCCGAGCCCGGGCTCGGCGACCTCGACGGCCGGGGCGACGATGAAGGCGATCAGGCCGGCCACGAGGAACCAGGACGACGACACGAGCACGTCGCTCCCGGCGATGGAGCCGACCCGCAGTGTGCCCGGGGGTCGGGGCGGCCGGGCAGGTTGGTCGGGCACCTCTCCACGCTATCCGACGGCGGGCCAGGGGTTGTCCACGGTCTCGCCTAGGGTTGCGGCGTGGGTGTGGAGCAGGAGTCGCCGGCTGTCCGGGTGGGGACGCCCGTGGACGGGGTCGAGGTCGTAGGCGCCCTCTCGCCGAGCCGGGCGGCCGACTTCATGAGCTGTCCGCTGCTCTACCGGTTCCGCACGATCGACCGGCTCCCGGAGCCGTACTCGCCCGACGCCGTGCGCGGCACGGTCGTCCACAAGGTGCTCGAGGACCTCTTCGACCTGCCGGCGGCCGACCGGACACCCGCCCGGGCCGGCGAGATGCTCACGCCCGCCTGGGACGCCCTGGTGGAGCAGGAGCCGGAGCTGACGTCGATGTTCGGCGCCGACGAGGGCCCGGAGGCCGCGGCCTGGCTGGCGTCGTGCCGCACAGTGCTGGACCGGTACTTCACCCTCGAGGACCCCCGCCGGCTCGCGCCGGCCGAGTGAGGGCTGTACGTCGTGACGCTGCTGGACTCGCGGCTGCTGCTGCGCGGGTTCGTGGATCGCATCGACGTGGCGCCCACCGGAGAGATCCGGGTGGTCGACTACAAGACCGGGCAGTCGCCGGGCGAGATGTTCGAGGCCAAGGCCCTCTTCCAGATGAAGTTCTACGCCTTGGTCATCTGGCGCACGCGTGGGGTGATGCCGGCGATGCTCCAGCTGGTCTACCTCGGCAACGGCGAGATGCTCCGCTACGTCCCCGACGAGGCCGACCTGCGGGCGACCGAGCGCAAGGTGGAGGCGGTCTGGCGGGCCATCCGGCTGGCCGAGGAGACCGGCGACTGGCGCCCCAACCGCAGCCGCCTCTGCGACTGGTGCGCCCACCAGGCCATCTGCCCGGCCTGGGGTGGCACCCCTCCCCCGCTGCCGACGCAGGACCAGTCTGGGAGCGGCGGTCTGGACGTCGTGGACGACGGCTCGCTCTGATTCACGAGCTCACATGGTGTTGTGGTTTGGTCACCAACCACATGCCTGCGGGCCGAGATGATGCGGTTGGTGACCAAACCGCGACCCTCAGCAACCCGAGAAGACGGCTCAGAGCCCGTTCCGCTCCGCCCAGAGCGCGGCCTGGGTGCGGTCGGAGACGCCGATCCGGGCGAAGGCGGAGGTGAGGTGGGCCTTCACGGTGCGCTCGCTGATGTCGAGGCGACGGGCGATCTGCTTGTTCGCGAGACCTTCGCGGACCAGGCCGAGCACCTCGGTCTCGCGGGAGGTCAGCTGGACCGTCGGTGAGCCGGCGCGTGAGCCGAGGAGGGCGCGGGCTGCCTTGGGGTGGATCGGCGACTCGCCGCGGCTGACGGCGCGGATGCCCTGGAGGACGTCGTCGGGGTCGGCGTCCTTGAGCAGGTAGCCGACGGCCCCGGCGTCGAGGGCCGCGATGATCCGCTCGCTGTCGGAGAAGGACGTCAGCACGAGCACGTCCACGCCGAGCTGCTCGGACATGATCGATCTCGTGGCCGCGACGCCGTCGACCTCGGGCATCTGCAGGTCCATGAGGACGACGTCGGGCCGGAGACGGCGGACCACCTCCAGCGCCTCGGCTCCGTTCGCGGCCGTGCCGACCACCTCGATGTCGTCGGTGCCGGCGAGCAGCTGCTCGAGGCCGGCGCGGATCACGGCGTGGTCATCGACGAGCACCACCTTCACGGGATCGCTCACTGGGCATCCACCTCCATCCTCACCGTGGTCCCCTCGCCGGGAGAGGATCGCACCTCGAGTACGCCGCCGTTGTCGGTGACCAGGCTGCGCAGCCCGCGCAGGCCGTAGCTGTCGGGGGTCACCCGCGCCGGGTCGAACCCGATCCCGTCGTCCACGACCTCCAGGGTCAGCCTGCGGCCATCGGCGCGGACGGTCACGGCCAGGGTCGAGGCCTGCGAGTGGCGCATCGCGTTGCGGACCGCCTCCTGGGCGACGCGCCAGACGAGCGCGACGTGGTCGTCGGAGGCGGTCTCGGCCCCTTCGACGCTCACCGACGCCTGGATGCCGAGCGCAGCCGCCGGCGCGATGAGGTCGGCGAGCGCCGCCGGGAGGTCGGCCGAGGTCAGGTCGGGCGGGTGGATCTCTGCGAGCAGCGACCGCAACGACTTCAGGCTGGTGCGCAGCGACAGGCCGGCGCTCTCCAGGCTCTCCCGGGAGTCGTCGGGCAGGCCGGGCGTGCGGGCCACGGCGCTGACCGAGAAGGCCGTGCCGGCCAGGTCCTGCACCACGCTGTCGTGCAGGTCGCGGGCGATCCGTCGGCGCTCGGCGTCGGAGGCGTCCATCGCCGAGGTGAGCAGACGTTCGCGCTCGCTGCTCGCGTGGCGGAGCTGCCGGGTCAGGCCCACGACGATGAAGCTGCCGACGAGGATGAGCACCCCGAGGGCGGCGAGGGTGATCCACCGGAAGGAGGAGAAGATCTGGGCCTGGCGGGCGTCGATCTCGTCGAGGGCGAAGTAGGCCTCGAGGAGAAGGGGTCGCCCTTCGGGCGAGTACATGCGGGTGTAGACCCGGATCAGGTCCTGGTTGCCCGACTCGGCGATCGTCGCCTTGTCCTCGGGCCGGTTGGAGTTCGCGATCTCCGACTCCACGCCACCGGTGCGCAGGACCCGGCGCTGCTCGCGATCCAGGCGCAGGTCGACCTCGGACGTGAGGTACTCGTCCACCAGGGACAGCTGGGTGGAGTAGAGGAGCCGGGCGTCCGGGCTCCAGACGTTGATGCGGAAGACGCGCTCGACGTCCAGGATCCGCGGTCTCAGCTCACCGTCCATCGCGATGACGCGTGCCTCGAGCTTGGTCCGCGACTCCGGCCGGAGGCGTACCAGGCCCCGGGGGACGGCCGGTGCGACCACCGACTGCGCCAGGACCTCCGTGGTCGATCCGGCCTCGTTGATGGCCTCCTCGCGAGCCGCTCGCTCAGCCAGGCCGTTGGTGCCGATCAGGATGACGGTCGCGGCAGCCACGGCGATCACGAGGAAGAACGTGATCGGACTCCGCAGGACGCGCAACCGTCGGACCTTTCGCTGGGGCCCGTTCAGGATAGGGCCCTCAGTACGAATCGGTGATTCGGCACACCTCACCGGTCCGGAGGTTCTCCGCCCGGAACACGATGTCGTCGGGTCCGGAGAAGTCGATCATGCTCCGGGAGACGCGGAAGGCGAGGTCGCTGTCCTCGCGTCCACGAGCGCGGCCGTCGTAGACGAGCTCGCCGTTGCGGCGGAACTTCCACTCCCAGACGTCGCTGTCGTCGCTGAACACGGCCGCGACGACCTGGACCCGGTAGTTGTTGCCCTCGACCCGCTTGGTGTTGACCTTGACGATCGCCTCGTTGCTGCAGCGTCGAGGGCCGTCCTTCGTAGCCCCGCCATCCTTTGCCAGTGCCGGAGCGACTGACAGGGCCGCTGCACCCAGCGCGAGGCTGAGCACGATGGCGGGGCTACGACGGACGATCATCTTTCCTGCTTCCTGAGGAACCAGGGCGAGTGACCCCCCGGATACCTGAATCCTGGCTGAGAGCGAGGACACCGCACCATTGTCCGGTGGTACTAGGACCTCGAGCGGTCGATGACTACGCCTGACTAGTCCCGACTAGTCCTGACTAGTCCCGACTAGTCCCACCAGTCCCGGCGACTCCCTGGCGCCACACCTCGGCCAGGTCCAGTCCATCGAGGGTGTCGGCGAAGATCCGGCGCTCGCCGGGCAGCACGGGGACGTGGTTCTCCACGACCAGCACCAGGCAGCCGGCCGCCTCGGCGGACCGGGCGCCGGTCTGGGAGTCCTCGATGGCCAGGCAGTCCTCAGGCGCGAGCCCGAGGGCCGCGGCGGCGGTGAGGTACGGCTCGGGGTGGGGCTTGCCCTGGGACACCCGGTCGCCCGTGACGACCACGCGGAAGGTCTCCGGCGGCAGCTCGGCCAGGATCGGCGCCACGAACCGGTCGTAGGACATCGTGACCAGCGCGCACGGGATCCCCGCGGCGTGGGTGCGCGAGACCAGGTCCACGGCACCGGGACGCCACGGGACCGACCGCTCCACCCGGCGTACGACGCCGTCGAGGAGCTCGTCGACGACCTGCTCGGGCGGCAGGTCGATGCCCATGTGCTCGCGGATGTAGTGCGCGGAGACCATCAGGTCGTTGCCGACCAGGTTGAGCGCGTGGGCCTGGCTCCAGGTGCCGCCGTGCCGCTCGGCGAGCTCGAACTCGGTCTCGATCCAGTACGGCTCGGTGTCGACCAGCGTCCCGTCCATGTCCCAGAGGACGGCCTTCGGGGACTCAGTCATCCGGGTCGTAGCCCAGGTTCGGCGACAGCCACTTCTCCGCCTCGGCGAGCGTCCAGCCCTTGCGCTCGGCGTAGTCGGCGACCTGGTCGCGCGCGAGCCGGCCGACGACGAAGTACTGCGACTCCGGGTGCGAGAAGTACCAGCCGGACACCGCGGCACCGGGCCACATCGCCATGCTCTCGGTCAGCTCGATCCCCGTGGTGGCCTGGACGTCGAGGAGCTCCCACAGGGTGCGCTTCTCGGTGTGCTCGGGGCAGGCCGGGTAGCCGGGCGCCGGTCGGATGCCGACGTACTTCTCCGCGATCAGCGCCTCGTTGTCGAGCTCTTCGTCGGGCGCGTGGCCCCAGAGCTCGGTGCGCACCCGCTGGTGCAGCCGCTCGGCGAACGCCTCGGCGAGCCGGTCGGCCAGCGACTCCAGGAGGATCGCGGAGTAGTCGTCGTTGGCCTCCTTGAAGGCCAGGATGCGCTCCTGGGCGCCCAGCCCGGCGGTGACCGCGAAGGCGCCGACGTGGTCGCGCAGCCCGGTCTCGCGCGGCGCGACGAAGTCGCCCAGCGACCGGTTGGGTACGCCGGCGCGGTGCTCGCCCTGCTGGCGCAGGTTGCGCAGCGTCGTGAGCACCTCGGCGCGCGAGTCGTCGGTGTAGAGCTCGATGTCGTCGCCGACCGCGGCGGCCGGGAAGAAGCCGAGGACGGCGTTGGCCGTCAGCCACTTCTCGGCGACGATCCGTTCGAGCATGGCCTGCGCGTCGTCGTACAGCGCACGGGCCGTCTCCCCCGTCGCCGGGTTGTTGAGGATGTCGGGGAAGCGCCCCTTCATCTCCCAGGCGTTGAAGAACGGCTGCCAGTCGATGTAGTCGCGCAGCTCGGCGAGGTCGTAGTCGCTCAGCACGTGGACGCCGGGCTGCCGCGGGGCCGGGGGCTCGTAGCCGGACCAGTCGATCGGCGTGCGGTTGGCCCGAGCCTGCTCGAGGGTGACCATCGGGCGGTCGCTCTTGGCCGCGTGGCGCTCGCGCAGCGAGTCGTAGTCCGCCTTGACCTCGGCCATCAGCCGCGGCCGCTGCGCGTCGCTGAGCAGCGCGGCGAGGGTGGGCACCGAGCGCGAGGCGTCCTTGACCCAGACCACCGGACCGTCGTACTTGCCGTCGACCTTCACCGCCGTGTGGGCGCGCGACGTGGTCGCACCACCGATGAGCAGCGGGATGTCGAAGCCCTGGCGCTGCATCTCCGAGGCGACGTTGACCATCTCGTCGAGGGACGGGGTGATCAGGCCGGAGAGCCCGACGGCGTCGGCCCCGATCTCGGCGGCGGTGTCGAGGATCTTCTGCGCCGGCACCATCACCCCGAGGTCGATGACCTCGTAGTTGTTGCACTGCAGCACGACGCCGACGATGTTCTTGCCGATGTCGTGGACGTCGCCCTTGACCGTCGCCATGACGATCGTGCCGTTGGTCTCCTTGGCGGTGGCGAACTCCGGGTTGTCGAGCTTCTCCTGCTCGATGAACGGGATGAGGTAGCCGACGGCCTTCTTCATCACCCGCGCGGACTTCACGACCTGCGGGAGGAACATCTTCCCGGCGCCGAAGAGGTCGCCGACGACGTTCATGCCGTCCATCAGCGGGCCCTCGATCACCTCGATCGGCCGCCCGCCCGCGGCGGCGATCTCGGCGCGCAGCTCCTCGGTGTCGGCGTCGACGTGCGCATCGATGCCCTTGACCAGCGCGTGGGTGATGCGTTCGCGAACCGGCAGCGAGCGCCATTCCGCCGCGGCCGGATCCTCAGCCTTGTCCGAGCTGTTGAACCGTTCGGCGATCTCCAGCAGCCGGTCGCCGGCGTCCGGGCGGCGGTTGAGCACGACGTCCTCGATGCGGTCCCGCAGCTCGGGGTCGATCGCGTCGTACGGCACCAGCGCGCCGGCGTTCACGATGCCCATGTCCAGGCCGGCCTTGATCGCGTGGAACAGGAACACCGCGTGGATCGCCTCGCGGACCGGGTTGTTGCCGCGGAACGA
>JAEZKN010000572.1 GCA_023415395.1 Actinomycetes bacterium | reverse complement strand
CCCGGTGGGGGTTGAGGAAGGCGCTCTGGCGCCTGTCTCGAAACCACCCGCGAGGGCGGGCCGGCGGTTTCGAGACGGTTGCTGCGCAACCTCCTCAACCACCGTGGGGCAGGGTGGTTTCGAGACGGTTGCTGCGCAACCTCCTCAACCACGGTCGGCGAGGAACAGCCCGTCCGGGGTCTCGACCGAGACCGGCCCGTCGTCGGACAGCGTCAGGGTGATGTCGCCGAAGGTCGCGGTGCCGGAGTCGAGCGGCACCGGCCGCGGCTGCTCGCCGCCACGCCCCGCACGCCAGGAGCCCTTGCGGCCGTACCACTCCAGCCGGCCGTCGGACTCGACGAAGTAGTCGGTGACGTAGGAGCCGTCGTGCTCGTAGGTCAGGGCGGAGGCGTACTCGCCGGCGATGTCGTAGGTCTCGTCGACGTAGATCAGCGTCAGCTCCCCGGCGGGCCCGGTGAAGGTGCGGACGTCCTCGGGGCCCATGCCGATCCACGACGACGGCGGGTCGGAGGACGGCGCGGCCGCGGGGTCCTCGGAGGTCGACGAGGAGCAGGCCGCCAGCAGGAGCAGGAGCAGCGGCGGCAGCCACCTCACAGCGCGGCCACGATCTGGTCGTACGTCGCCTGGTCGAAGGCCACGAGCCGCGCCTCCTGCACCGAGGTGGAGGCCGCGCGGAAGACCTCCAGGGGAGCGGCGATCGCGTCGGCCTTCGGCCAGCCGTAGATACCGGCCGAGACCAGCGGGAAGGCGACGGAGCGTGCGCCGAGCGAGTCCGCGACCTCCAGCGCCCGGGAGTAGCAGGAGAGGAGCAGCGACCGGTCCCGCTCGCCGGCGGTGTAGTTGGGCCCGACGACGTGGATCACCCACCGCGCCGGCATCAGGCCGGCGGTCGTCCACCCGGCGTCACCGGTCGCCAGCCCGTCCGGGAACCGCGCGACGCAGTCCTCGAGCACCGCCGGGCCACCGGCCCGGTGGATGGCGCCGTCGACACCACCACCTCCGCGCATGGCGCGGTTGGCGGCGTTGACGACCGCGTCGACCTCCTGCACGGTGATGTCGCCCTGGACGACGGTGATCTCCATGCCTCAAGAGTTGCGGATCAGCTGCACGGTCGCACGCTCCAGGGCGGCCTGCCGCTCGTCGGGATTGTCATAGGTACGACGCGTCACAGCCTGGATCGTGCGCCCCTCCTCGTAGGCGTCGACCACACGGGGGTCGACGTAGGAGGACCTCGCCAGCGTCGGGGTGTTGCCGAGGAACTCCGACACCTCCCGCATGGCGCCGGCGACCGCGCGCTTGCGCGACGCCTTGGTCTCCCCCGGCTCGGCCGTCTCGGCGAGCGCGGCGGCGGCCAGCACGGTCGCGTGCCAGGTGCGGAAGTCCTTGGCGGTGGCGTTGAGCCCGGTCGAGGCCCGGACGTACTCGTTGACCAGGTCGGGCAGCAGCGAGCGCCAGCTGCGACTGTTCTTGTAGGCCAGCAGCCGCAGGTCCTGCCCGCGCCGCCGGCGCATGATCTCGATGGCCTCCACCACGGTCGCGTCGTCGATCTCGATGCGGTGCTCCACGCCCGACTTGCCGACGAAGGCGAAGACCAGCTTGTCCTGGCGCTTGCGCACGTGCCGCCGCTCGAGCGTGGTGAGGCCGAAGGAGCCGTTGGTGTCGGCGTA
This sequence comes from Actinomycetes bacterium, assembly GCA_023415395.1. Classification (GTDB taxonomy): domain Bacteria; phylum Actinomycetota; class Actinomycetes; order Propionibacteriales; family Nocardioidaceae; genus Nocardioides. Next base: position 2,438 of record JAEZKN010000572.1, on the reverse strand, counting down.
CACGTCGTTGCCGATGCGGAAGTAGCCCAGGTCCAGCAGGCGTACGGCGGCCGCGCAGGCCCGCTCGAGCGGCATGCCCTCGGTGCCCAGGTCGCGGACCACGAGCTCGCGTGCCTTGGTCAGTGCCTGTCCGAACTCCAGCACCCGGTCGTGCTTCTCCGCGTCGCGGCGCGCCCGCCAGTCCGGGTGGTAGAGATACTGCCGCCGGCCGGCGTCGTCGGTGCCGACGGCCTGCAGGTGCCCGTTGTCGTACGGCGTGATCCAGACGTCCTTCCAGGCCGGCGGGATCACCAGGCCCTTGACCCGCTCGACGTCCTCGGGCGCGAGGCGCTGGCCGGCCTCGTCGAGGTAGACGAAGCCGCGCCCGGCCCGCCGCCGGGTCCACCCCGGCTGCTCGGGTGAGGTCCTACGCAGCCGCACCATGACCGAGGAGTAGCCCCACGGCCGTGGCGACAAACCTGAGCGCCCCCGACGCCGCGGACCACGCGGTCACGGTGCTGACCTGCAGCACGTCGCTGAACTGTCCCTCGGTGTTGACGTGCACCGAGCCGTCCTCGGCCACGGCGATCCCCTCCCCCTGCTGCTGCGACGGCAGCCGGAACGACGCGAGCCGCTCGTGGCCGGGGAAGGAGTAGATCGCGGCGTTGCCGTAGTCGCGCAGCACGTAGCGGCGCCCGTCGGGGAAGAACGACCCGTCGGTGACGAAGGCCTTGGTGTCCACCACGGCCTCCAGCTCGTTCGGGCGCTCTGAGGAGAGCCGCCGCGGCGCGGCGTACATCGTGCCGCCGAAGATGTCCTTGCTGACCACGAAGAGCTGCCCCGTCCGCGGGTGCGCCAGCAGCGCCTCGGCGTCGCGAGGGCCGTCGGGGTAGACCAGCTCGTACGCCTCCGGCGTGACGGTCCGGTCACCTGGGCCGAACGGCACCTTGAGCACGGTGATCGACGAGCGCGCGCCGGGGTTGTCGCCGATGTCGCCGACCCACACCTCACCCTCACCGGCCGGCGCGAGGGCCTCGGTGTCGCTCGGCTCCTCGGTCCACGACGTCGTCCCGACGGTCTCCCCCGTCGCGTCGACGGTGAAGATCCGCCCGCCGTCGCCGGAGTCGTTGACGGTGACGAAGTAGCCGTCCCGCACGACCAGGCCGCTGGCCTCCACGATGGCCTGGTCCCGATAGCTGAGGTCCACCGAGTACGACGGGTCGTCCGGGCCGCTCGCCGCACCGATGGCGAACGGCACCAGCGACACGAGCGCCAGCACCCGGTCGAGCATCACGCGGTCACAGCAGCTCGGCGAGCTTCGGGTTCAGGCCCCAGGTGTCGACGAGGTCGTCGTACTCCTTGCGCACCGAGCCGCCCTTCACCGGCGACCCCGTGCGTACGGCGCGCAGCATGGTGTTGCGCGGCGTGTGCTGGCTCTCGACGAACTGCACCACGTCGACGCGGTAGCCCTGCTGGCGCATGAGCGAGGCCCGCAGCCCGTCGGTCAGGGTGTCGGCGAGGCGCTCGCGGAGGATGCCGTGCCGGGTGAGCATGGCGTACGGCGACGGGGTCGGCGACTTGCGGAGCTGGGCCGCGATGTCGTGGTGGCAGCAGGGCGCGGCGAGCACGAGGCTCGCGCCCCAGTGCACGGCCTGGGCCAGCGCCTCGTCGGTGGCGGTGTCGCAGGCGTGCAGGGCCAGCACCACCTCGGGGGCCGGGTCGAGCTGCACGCCGCCGATCGTGCCGACCACGAAGTCCGCCTCGACGCCGAGGTCACGCGCCACGGCCGCGTTGTGCTCGCGGGACTGCTCCTTGACGTCCACCCCGGTCAGCCGCACGGGCATCTTCTGGGAGAGGTAGCGCTCGGCGGCGAAGGTCAGGTAGGCGTTGCCGCACCCGAGGTCCACGATCCGCAGCGGGTCCTCGGGAGTCGGCTTGCGCAGGTGCCCCTTCGCACGCGCGTCGCTGATCGAGGCGTCGAGCAGCCGCAGGAACTCCTCGACCTGGCGGTACTTCGCCTGGCGGCTGGGCTTGAGCCTGCCCGAGGAGTCGGAGATGCCGAGCGCGACGAACACCGGGTCGTCCTCGAGCAGCAGCCGCTGCTTGTCGCGGTCGTGGGCGCGCTCGACCGCCACCGGCTCCGCCCGGTCGGTGGTGTGCACGACCGCCTCGAGCTTCTTGGTCACCCGCAGGTGGTGGCTCTGGGTCGTGGTCTCGACGTTCCAGTTCGCGAACGGCTCGTCGAGGAGCTCGTCGACCGCGTCCCGCGCCGCGTCGCCGACGGCGTGGTTGGCGGTGAAGGCCTGGGTCTCGTCGAAGGTCGTGACCTGCAGGTGCCGGCCGGCCTTGAGGTCGACGTAGCGCATCTCCGCGCGACGCCACCGGGGCGTCTCGCCCTTCTGCCGCCCCGAGGCGACCGCCTTCACCAGCACGTCCGGGTCCAGGATCAGCGCGCGCAG
>JAEZKN010000079.1 GCA_023415395.1 Actinomycetes bacterium | reverse complement strand
GCTCGCCGGTGCTCGCCGCGGCGACCGCGAACGTGTTCGTCGCGACCCCGCAGTTCGGGGCGACCGTCGTCAACGCCGAGGTGCTCGGCCTGCCCTTCGTGCTGGGCGGCGTCGCCGCGGCGCTGATGGCCGGTCGTGCCGAGCGGTGGCTGCGGTGGGCGCTGCTGGCCGGCGCCCTGGGCGCCTGCGCCGTCCTGGTCAAGCAGAGCATCCTCGACGCCTTCGTGTTCGCCGCCGTGCTCCTCGTGCTGCGCCGGCGGTGGGGCGCCCTGGGTGGGGTCGCCCGGGGTGGGGTCGTCGCCGTCGCCGTCGCCGTGGCCCTGGCTACGACCCGTGGGACCTCGCCGGCCGACCTGTGGCAGGCCGTCGTCGTCTTCCGGAGCCAGGCCGCCGAGGTGATCGCGGAGTCCGCCACCGGGACCACCGCCTCGCGCTTCCTCGCCATGCTGACCGCGCTGCTGGTGAGCATCGCACCCGCACTGGCGCTGGCACTGGCCATCCGCGCCCGGCGCTCGCCGTTGCTCTGGCCGACGCTCGCGATGCTGGCCTGGGAGTTGTTCGTGGTCTTCGGCGGGGGCAGCTACTGGCTGCACTACCTCCTCGGCCTGGTGCCGGGGCTGGTCCTGCTCGCCGCGGCGGCCCCCGGTCACGACCGGTTCGTCCGCGGCGCCTACCTGTTCTGCGCGACCTCGACCGTCATCGCCCTGGTCCACGTGCTGGTCAACCCGATCGACCGGCCCGAGGAGCCGGCGATCGCCTGGCTGGACGAGCACACCGCCGACGGCGACACGGCCGTGGTCGCCTTCGGCGCCGCGAACATCCTGCGCGAGACCGGCCTCCCCTCGCCCTACCCCGACCTGTGGAGCCTGCCGGTGCGCGTGCACGACCCGGACCTGGCCTCCTTCGCCTCCCTGCTCGCCTCCCCCGAGCGCCCCACCTGGGTCGTGGTGGTGGGCGCGTCCCTCCAGACGTGGGGCGTCGACGGCACCTCAGCCGACGAGGTGCTCGCCGAGCACTACTCGCCGGCGGTCGCCACCGGCCGGTGGACGATCTACCGGAGCGACGCCGGGTGACCGGGCGGACCCCGGCCATGGCGGCGTACGTCGTGGCCCTGCTGGCGTGGAGCTGGGTCATCGGCATCCCCAAGGACCCCGCCGGCGTGCTCGTCTGGATCTGGCTCGGCACGCTGGCCTGGAACGGGCGGGGGGACCCGTGGGCGTTCTGGCGGGACTGGTGGCGACCGCTCCTGCTCCTGGTCGGCTACTGGTTGGTCCGCGGCCTGGCCGACGACATCGGCATCCCCCCGCACGTCACGATGCCCATCCGCGTCGACGAGTGGCTCTTCGGCAGCGTGCCGACCGTGACGCTCCAACGGGAGTGGTGCGGCGACCCGTGCAGCAAGACGCTGCCTCCGCGGTGGTACGACGTGGTCTTCACGACCGTCTACGCCTCGCACTTCCTGGTGGCCCTGACCGTGGGCGGCGTGCTGTGGATGCGCGACCGGGTGGAGTGGGTGCGCTGGCTGCGCCGCTACCTCACCCTCCTCTACTGCGGGCTCGCGATCTACGTCGCCTACCCGATGGCGCCGCCGTGGATGGCCGCGCGGGACGGGTACCTCGAGCCGGTCGCACGCATCACCAGCCGCGGGTGGTCCGAGATCGACCTGCACCGCCAGACGATGATCATGTTCGGGATGCCCAACAAGGTCGCCGCGATGCCGTCGCTGCACGCGGGCGTCGCCTTCCTGGTGGCCTTCTGGTTCATCACCCGGCTCCGCTCGCCGCTGCGGTGGCTGCTGCTCCTCTACCCACTCACGATGTCGCTGGCGCTCACCTACTTCGCCGAGCACTACGTCATCGACGCGGTGTGCGGCGGCGCGCTCGCGCTGCTGGTGATGGTCGGCGTGGCTCGTTGGGAGCGCCGCCGAGCCGCCTGACGGCTCTCCTGACGGACCACCGCATAAGTTAAGTAAGTCAGTCTGGTTAAATAACTAACCATGACCCAGACCCTGACCGAGCCCGCCTCCGAGGCGGCGGTCACCCCCGCCACGGCCCCCCGGGACCGCCGCCGCGCCCAGCGACGTCGCCGGTGGGCCATGGTGGCGCTCCACTCATCGACGCTCCTGCTGCTGCTCACCGTGTGGTGGTTCGTGACGGCGGTGATGGGCTGGATCCGGCCGCTCTACCTGCCGCCGCCGGGCGACGTCTGGGACGCCTTCGTCCGGGCCAACACCGACCACCCCATCAGCGCCGGGTCGGACCGGATCGTGCGCGGCGAGCAGGGCTACTACCTGTGGGAGCACCTCCTCGCCAGCCTCCAGCGCATCGCGATCGGCGTCGGGGCGGCGATCGCCGTCGGCGTACCCCTCGGCCTGCTGATGGGGAACACGTGGCTGGGCACCGTGCTGGAGCCCTACCTCAGCTTCCTGCGCTCGCTGCCGCCGCTGGCCTACATCGGCCTGCTCATCGTGTGGTTCGGCATCGGCGACACCTCCAAGGTCTGGCTGCTCTTCCTCGCGGCGTTCCCTCCGATCGCGATGGCCACGATCAGCGGGGTCAAGGGCGTGCGCGAGGACCAGGTGAACGCCGCGCGCTCGCTGGGGGCGTCGCGCCGGCAGGTCCTCACCACCGTCGTCCTCCCGGCCACCGCGCCGGAGATCCTCACCGGCATCCGGGTGGCCACCGGCTTCGCCTGGACCACCGTCGTCGCCGCCGAGATCGCCAACGGCATCCCCGGCATCGGCGGTCTGGCCTACCTCGCAGGCGAGCAGCTGCAGACCGCGCTCGTCCTCGCCTGCATCCTCGTGATCGGCCTCGCGGCGATCGCCCTCGATCTCGGGTTGAAGTCCCTGGAAAAGGTCCTCGTCCCCTGGCGGGGCAAGGCATGACCACCACGAAAGAAGGAACACCCTCCGTGAAGACCCGTGTCGCCGCCGCCGCCCTCGCGGCCGCCGCAATCACTCTCTCCCTGTCCGGCTGCGTCGAGTCCGGCCGGAGCAGCACCGCCGCCGCGCCCGCCGACACCGACTGCCCGTGGGAGCCGGACGAGTCGGTCACCACGACCGCCCGGATCGCCTGGCAGGCCATCCCCAACGGCGACGTCGTCGTCAAGGACCTCGGCCTCCTCGAGGCCTGCATGCCGAACGCGAAGATCACGTGGGTCCAGGCCGCCTCCGGGGGCGACGTGGTCCAGTACTACGGCTCCGGCGACGTCGACCTCGGCCTGATGGGCTCCTCCCCCGCCACGATCGCCTCCTCCAAGCCGGTGGTGAACGACGTCGACATCGCCGTGGTCTGGATCCACGACGTGATCGGTGACGCCGAGTCGCTCATCGTCAAGGACCCTGCGATCACCGACATCTCGGGCCTGAAGGGCAAGAAGGTCGCGGTGCCGTTCAGCAGCACCGCTCACTACTCCCTCCTCCAGGCGCTCACCGAGGCCGGCCTCGAGCCGGGCAAGGACGTGGAGGTCATCAACCTCGACCCCGAGAAGATGCCCGGTGCCTGGCAGGGCGACCAGATCGACGCCGCCTGGGTCTGGGACCCGACCCAGAGCCAGCTGCTCGAGGACGGCGGCGAGCGCATCCTCTCCAGCGCCGACACCGCCGAGGCCGGTCGTCCGACCTTCGACGTCGGCACGGCCAGCCGCGCGTTCATCGACGAGAACCCCGAGTTCCTCACCCAGTGGGCCAAGGCCCAGGACTGGGCCGTGAAGCTGATCCAGGACGACCCGGCCGCCGCCGCGGAGTCGGTGGCCGTGGTGCTCGGCATCGACCCGGCGGACGCGGAGAAGCAGTTCGCGGGCCTGACCTACCTGACAGCCGAGGAGCAGGCCGGCGCCGACTACCTCGGCGGCCAGTTCGCCACGGACCTGTTCAACACGGCGGGATTCCTGCTCGACCAGGGCGGCATCGCCGCCGTCGGCACCGAGGCGGACTACGCCCAGCACGTCGACGCCGGTCCGGCCGAGAGCGTGTCGGGTGACTGACCGACACGACCGGCGCGTCGAGTTCCGGGGCGTGCGGCACCACTTCTCCGTCAGTGGTGCCGCCGTCCCGGCGCTGGACCGGGTCGACCTCGCGATCGAGCCCGGCGAGCTCGTCACGCTCGCCGGGCCCTCGGGCTGCGGCAAGACCACGCTGCTCCGGCTCCTCGCCGGATTCATGACGCCCTCCGAGGGCTCGGTCGCCGTCGGCGGGGAGGTCGTGCGCGGGCCCGGCGAGGAGCGCGGCGTCGTGTTCCAGCAGCCGACCCTCTACCCCTGGCTCTCGGTGCGCAAGAACGTCGAGCTCGGGCCGAGGCTGCGCGGCGTCTCCGCGCGCGACCGCCGCGCGACCGCCGAGCGCTACCTGGAGCTGGTCGGGCTGTCCGACTTCGGCGACCACCGCCCCTACGAGCTCTCCGGTGGCATGCAGCAGCGCTGCCAGATCGCCCGGGTGCTGGCCAACGAACCGGACATCGTCCTCATGGACGAGCCGTTCGGCGCGCTCGACGCCCTGACCCGTGAGCGCCTCCAGGCCGAGCTGCTCGAGATCTGGCGAGCCACCGGCCGGACCATCTTGTTCATCACCCACAGCGTCGACGAGGCCGTGTACCTCGGCTCCCGCGTCCTGGTGATGAGCCCGCGTCCCGGCCGCATCGTGCTCGACCACCCCGCGGTCTTCAGCGACCACGGCACGCGGGTCCCGGCGGACGAGATCCGGGCGCTCCCGGCGTACGCCGCCCTCTGCGACGAGGTCCGCGGAGCGATCCAGGCGCCGGCCGCCGTGGCCTAGTCAGCCGGTCGGAGGGCGCGCAGCGCGATGCGGTGGTTGAGGAAGGCGCCCTGCCGCCGGCGTCACGGTGGTTGAGGAAGGCGCCCTAGCGCCTGTCTCGAAACCACCCGCCAGGAGGTCGGACCGGTGGTTGAGGAAGGCGCCCTGGCGCCTGTCTCGAAACCACCCGCGAAGTCCGGCCCGGGGCTTCGAGACGGTTGCTGCGCAACCTCCTCAACCACCGGCACCGGTGGTTGAGGAAGGCGCCCTAGCGCCTGTCTCGAAACCACCCCCAGGTCCGGCACGGTGGTTGAGGAAGGCGCCCTGGCGCCTGTCTCGAAACCACCCGCGAAGTCCGGCCCGGGGTTTCGAGACGGTTGCTGCGCAACCTCCTCAACCACCGACACCGGCGCCCAGGCGCAGTGCAGTCGGGCGGTGGTTGAGGAAGGCGCCCTGGCGCCTGTCTCGAAACCACCCCGCGAAGTCGGGCCCGGGGTTTCGAGACGGTTGCTGCGCAACCTCCTCAACCACCGGCACGACGGGCTGCGCAACCTCCTTAACCACCGGCACGACGGGCTGCGCAACCTCCTCAACCACCGGCACGACGGGCTGGCGCAACC
>JAEZKN010000519.1 GCA_023415395.1 Actinomycetes bacterium | reverse complement strand
TTGCGCGGAGTTGGCCGCGCCCTGGCCGGGGAGCACGTCGGGGTCGACCACGGCCCACCGCCCGAGCACCGGCACGCGGAGGTAGCGCGACAGGCCGGCGGCGAGGTCCTCGGTCAGCGTGGGCCGGCTCACCGACTCCACCACGACCAGGCCGTCGACCGGCGGCCGCCAGTCGCCGAGCACCTCGATGACGGCGCGCACCAGCGGCACGGGCACCGGACCGTCGGGGGTGCCTGGCGCGAAGAGCTCGCGCAGCGCGTTGCCGTAACCCAGGTCGGTCAACCGGGCCACGGCGCGGCCCTCCTCGGCGGCCTCGGCGATCTTGCCCTTGAGGTCGATGCCGAGGTTGCCCAGGGCCGTGGGCCACATCTTGCGAGGCTCGACGACCACGCCGGGGCGCGCCAGTCGCGCCTCGGCCTCCTCCACCGCGGCCGCGGACACCTCGCTGGACAGGTCGAGGCCGCCGCAGTTGTCGCAGCGCCCGCAGTCGGTGGCCTCGCGGTCGTCGAGCTGCTCCCGCAGGTAGCGCATCCGGCACCGGTCGGTGGCGATGTAGTCGACCATCGCCTGCTGCTCGCGCTCACGGGCCTCGGTGACGCGTCGGTAGCGCTCCTCGTCGTAGGTCCACGGCTGCCCGGTCGCCTCCCAGCCACCGCGGACCCGCCGCACCGCGCCGTCGACGTCGAGCACCTTGAGCATCGTCTCGAGGCGGGTCCGGTTGAGGTCGACGTAGGTCTCCAGCGTGGCCGTGCTCAGCGGCCGGCCCTCGGTGGCGAGCACGTCGAGCGTGCGGCGCACCTGCTCCTCGCGGGGGAAGGCGAGCGAGGCGAAGTAGGCCCAGATGTCGCGGTCCTCGGTCGCCGGCAGCAGCACCACCGTCGCGCTCTCCTGGCCCGCGGCCAGGCCGCGCCCGGCGCGGCCGACCTGCTGGTAGTAGGCCACCGGCGAGGACGGCGCCCCCATGTTGACGACGAACCCGAGCGTCGCGTCGAAGCCCATCCCGAGCGCGCTGGTCGCGATCAACGCCTTGACCCGGCCCGCGGCCAGGTCCTGCTCGAGGGCGTGCCGCTCGGTGGGCTCGGTCTGGCCGGAGTACGCCGCGACGTCGTGGCCGCGCGAGCGCAGGTAGTCGGCGATCTCCTGGGTGGCGGCCACCGTGAGGCAGTAGACGATGCCGGATCCGGGCTGCTCGGCGAGGTGGTCGGCCAGCCAGGCCAGCCGCTGCTCGGGGGTCTTCAGCCGGACGACCCCGAGCCGCAGCGACGCGCGGTCCAGCGACCCCCGCAGGACCAGGACGTCCGTGCCCAGCTGCTCGGCGACGTCGCCGGTCACCCGCTCGTTGGCGGTCGCGGTCGTGGCCAGCACCGGGATCCCGTCGGGGAGGTCGCCCAGGAGGGTGCGGATGCGGCGGTAGTCGGGCCGGAAGTCGTGGCCCCAGTCGGAGATGCAGTGCGCCTCGTCGACGACCAGCAGGCCGCAGGTCGCGGCGAGCCTCGGCAGCACCTCGTCGCGGAACCCCGGGTTGTTCAGCCGCTCCGGGCTGACCAGGAGCACGTCGACCTCGCCGGCGCGGATCGACTCCTGGATCGGCTCCCAGGCCTCCATGTTGGTGGAGTTGATCGTGACCGCGCGGATCCCGGCGCGCTCGGCGGCGGCGATCTGGTTGCGCATCAGTGCGAGCAGCGGGGAGACGATCACCGTCGGGCCGGCGCCCTGCTCGCGCAGCAGCAGGGTGGCGACGAAGTAGACCGCGGACTTGCCCCAACCGGTGCGCTGGACGACCAGCGCCCGGCGGCGGTCGACGGCGAGCGCCTCGATGGCCGACCACTGGTCCTCGCGCAGGACCGCGTCCGCGGACCCGACGAGGGCGCGGAGATGGGCTTCGGCTCTCTCCCGGGTGGCGGGGTCGCGGGTCATGGCGCTCTGTCTACCAGCCGCCGCCGACCTGCCGGGGACATGGCCCGGACGGGTGGGTATCCGCCCCGGGGCGACCGGCTCCTCAACGGTCAGCGCGGCTCACTCCGAACCGCCGTCAGGAGGAAACCGATCATGAACAAGACCACTCCCCTCGCCCTCGCCGCGGCCTCGACCCTCGCGCTCGTCGGCGGCGCGGCCCTCACCGGCAGCACCGCCCAGGCCTCGGCCGGCGACCAGCACACCCCGCAGCAGCGCGAGGTCCCCAGCCGTCTCGCCGCCGGACCCGTCCGCTGCGACGGCGGCGCCGCCAAGGGCCTGGCCACGCGCCTGAGCCCCGAGCCCTTCTCCTTCGCCGGCACCGCCAACGCCGACGTCGCGGTCCCGGGCGCCCAGGTCACGGTGCGCGGCCCGCAGAAGGGCACCGACACCTTCCTGATCACCTTCACCGCCGAGACCTACTACACCGGCTCGGGCTGGATGAGCCTCGAGGTCCACAACGACGGCGTCCCGGTGGCCCCCTTCGCGAACAACGGCAGCCCGCTCGCCCTGACCTCGGAGTCGAAGTACTCCAGCAACAGCGCGCAGTACTGCGTGCGGCTCCGCAAGGGCACCCACACGCTCTCGGTGCAGGCCAGCACGACCGGCGCCAGCACGACCGACTCGGGCTGGCTCGACGACTGGACCTTCAGCGTCCAGCGGTTCGACTGACCCCGGCGGTCCGCGGTCAGGCGGGTTTTGGGACGGTCCGCGCCGGGAATGCCCCCCGCATGACCACCACGACCCGCCTGACCGCGCTCGGTGTGCTCACCGGCCTGCTGCTGACCACCCTGACCGTGCTCGCGCCCACCGCGAACGCCGCCTGGACCACGTGGGGCAACCGGCACGGCGCCAAGCCGCAGGTGTGCAAGGTGGTGCTCAGCGGAGGCTCGGTGCGGGTCAAGGTCCGGGTCGACGCCCGCCGCGCCACCCACGCCCACCGGGTGACGATCTTCCGCGACCGCAACGGGAGCTACCGCGAGATCGAGGTGCGTGCGGCCGCCGGCCGGATCTCCGCCACGAGCTCGATCGTGCTCGCCCGCGGTGACCAGGCCGGGCTCACCGTCCACGAGCCGAACGGCGGGGCCGGCGGTGACATGCTGCAGCTGGGGCGGATCTCCCGCTGCTGAGCCGGTCCGGCCGGCCCCCTCAGCCGGCGCGGAACACCTCGCCGGTGAGGACGGGGACGACGTCGGAGCCGTCCAGCTCGGCGGCGATCGCCACGTCCTGCGCGAAGCCCGTCCCGACCAGCTCCTGGCCGCTCGTGCACGCCACGAGGTCGTCGGGGAGCACGGCCGCTCGGAACGCCCGCTCGGCCACCCGCGCCTCCGGGTCGAGGTCGGTGACCCCGAGGTCGACGAGACCCGCGACCACGGCACCGGCTCCCCAGAGGTCCTCCACGGCCGGGCGCAGCGAGCCGTCGGGCCAGCGCTCACCGGCCGCCACCAC
>JAEZKN010000065.1 GCA_023415395.1 Actinomycetes bacterium | reverse complement strand
GGTCGATGATGTTGGTGCTGACCTCGGCCAGGCGGTAGACGTTCGACTCGCGCGAGCGGTAGTCGCCGCCCTTGACGGTGTCGTAGAAGAGGCGGTGGACGGAGTCGCCGTCCTCCTTGTAGTTCTTCGCGGCGTTGATGCCGCCCTGCGCGGCGATGGAGTGCGCCCGGCGCGGGGAGTCCTGGTAGCAGAAGGACTTCACGTTGTAGCCGGCCTCGCCGAGGGTGGCGGCGGCCGCGCCGCCGGCCAGGCCGGTGCCGACGATGATCACGTCGAGCTTGCGGCGGTTGGCCGGGTTGACCAGGCGGGCCTCGAACTTGCGGGTCGACCAGCGCTGGTCGATCGGGCCGCCGGGCGCTTTGGTGTCGACGATCGGGTCGCCGGGGGTGTAGTAGCCGGCGGCGTCGTCGCCGTGGTCGGCGGGGGAGTCGTGGGACGGGCCACCGGTCAGGGTGGTGTCAGGCATGTCGGTCATCTGCGGGCCCTTACTTGGTGATGACGCCGGCGAGGACGAAGATCGGGACGAGGGAGAAGCCGCCCGCGACCACCACGGCGAGGATCCAGCCGAGGGTCTTGGCGTTGCGGCGGGCGCGGGTGTTGTTCGTCAGGCCCAGGGTCTGCGCCGCGCTCCACGTGCCGTGGTGCAGGTGCATGCCGAGCGCGAGCATCGCGAGCAGGTAGATCAGCGTCATCCACCAGGTGTCGAAGGTGTCGACGAGCAGGTTGTACGGGTCGTTGGTCTCGCCCCCGGCGACGTTGACCTTGCCGATCGTGAAGTTGATCAGGTGCCAGACGAGGAAGAGCAGGATCGTCAGGCCGCCCCAGCGCATGGTGCGCGAGGAGAACGACGAGGCGAGGTTCTTCTTCACCACGTACTTCTGGCTGCGAGCACCGTTGGCGCGACGCCACAGTGCTGCGGCGGCGTACACGTGCACGACGAGGGCCAGGATCAGCACCGCGCGCATGATCCAGAGGAAGCCCTCGTAGGGGAGCATCGGCTCGCCCAGGGTGCGCAGGTGGTGCGAGTAGTCGTTGTAGGCATCGTGGCCGGAGAAGGCCTTGAGGTTGCCGTACATGTGCGCGAGCACGTACAGGATGAAGAGGATGCCGCTCGCGGCCATCAGGAGCTTGAGGGTGATCGTCGAGCGCGACGCCCGCGCACCCGTCACCAAGGTCGTCGTTGCCACGAGGGGCCACGCTACCCCTCCCGCTCGGGTGCGCGTCGGGCGCCCGGGTGTGACCTTCGTCCGGTTACCGGCGGGTCGGAACCTGTTCTAGGAAACTCGGTGTGGCCTCTTTCACATCGCGGCCGGAGTGTGCAGACTCAGCCGGACACGGGGGACCCGACCACGGCACCCGACCACGGCACCCGACCACGGAGGTGGCGATGGCGTCGACGGACGCGCGCGAGACCAGGACGCCGGCAACGGGCGCGGCGGGAGGACCGTCGGTGAACGGGGTGGACGGGCCCACCCGGGCCCGGATCGGGCTGCGCACCCTGCGCACCGACCGATGGTGGCTCTACCCGGCGACGACGTTCGTGGTCTTCTCGGCCTTCGTCGTCTACGCGACCTTCCGGGCCTTCCAGGGGGCCTACTACTACGCCTCGCCCTACCTCTCGCCGTTCTACTCGCCCTGCCTGGGCGACTGCGTGGAGGGGGCCTCGGACTTCGGCCAGCCGTTCGCGGGCTTCCCGCTGTCCGCGGCGCTGATCATCTTGATCTTCCCGCTCGGCTTCCGGATGACCTGCTACTACTACCGCAAGGCCTACTATCGGTCCTTCTGGCTCTCGCCGCCGGCGTGCGCGGTCGCGGAGCCCCACGGGAAGTACACCGGCGAGACCCGCTTCCCGCTGATCCTCCAGAACGTCCACCGCTGGTTCTGGTACGCCGCCGTGCTCGTCGCGTGCGTGCTGACCTTCGACACGGTGCTGGCCTTCCGCAACGAGGACCACGAGTGGGGCCACATGGGCCTCGGCACGGTGCTGATGATCGTCAACATCGTCTTCATCTGGCTCTACACGCTCTCGTGCCACTCCTGCCGGCACATCACCGGCGGCCGACTGCGCCACTTCTCCCAGCACCCGGTCCGCTACCGGCTCTGGACCTGGGTGTCCAAGCTCAACGCCCACCACGGCAAGTACGCCTGGTACTCGCTCTTCTCGGTCGCGATCGTCGACCTCTACGTCTATCTCCTGGCCGCCAACGTCTTCGACGACCCGAGGTTCTTCTAGATGACCACCGAGACGACCACCGAGACGACCGCCGGGAGCACCCGGCATCCGCTCACCGGCAACGAGATGTCGGGCGACGCGGCCGGCGGCATGGAGCGTCACCAGTACGACGTCGTCGTGGTCGGCGCGGGTGGGGCCGGCCTGCGGGCGGCGATCGCCGCGCACGAGGCCGGCGCCCGCACGGCCGTGGTGTGCAAGTCGCTGCTCGGCAAGGCCCACACCGTGATGGCGGAGGGCGGCATCGCCGCGGCCATGGGCAACCGCTGGCCCGAGGACAACTGGGAGGTGCACTTCCGCGACACCATGCGTGGCGGGAAGATGCTGAACAACTGGCGGATGGCCCAGCTGCACGCGCAGGAGGCGCCCGAGCGGGTGCAGGAGCTCGAGGACTGGGGCGCGCTCTTCGACCGGACCGAGGACGGGCTGATCTCGCAGCGCGACTTCGGCGGCCACAAGTACGCGCGGCTCGCGCACGTCGGCGACCGCACCGGCCTGGAGATGATCCGGACGCTCCAGCAGCGCACGGTGCAGCTCGGCATCGACGTCTTCATGGAGTGCACGATCACCGAGGTGCTGAAGGCCGCGGACGGCGTCGTCGCCGGGGCGTTCGGCTACTGGCGCGAGTCCGGCCGGTTCATCACCTTCGACGCCCCGACGGTCATCCTCGCGACCGGTGGCATCGGCAAGTCGTTCAAGGTGACCTCGAACTCCTGGGAGTACACCGGTGACGGGCACGCGCTGGCGCTGCGCGCAGGGGCGGCGCTGATCAACATGGAGTTCGTGCAGTTCCACCCCACCGGCATGGTCTGGCCGCCGTCGGTCAAGGGGCTGCTGGTCACCGAGTCGGTCCGCGGCGACGGCGGCATCCTGCGCAACTCCGAGGGCAAGCGGTTCATGTTCGACTACATCCCGGAGTTCTTCAAGGCGGAGACGGCCGACACCGAGGAGGAGGCCGACCGCTGGTACGAGGACAAGAAGAACAACCGCCGGCCCCCGGAGCTGCTGCCGCGCGACGAGGTCGCCCGCGCGATCAACTCCGAGATCAAGGCCGGCCGGGGGTCACCGCACGGTGGCATCTACCTCGACATCGCCTCCCGCCGGACGCCCGAGTTCATCCGCAAGCGGCTGCCGTCGATGTACCACCAGTTCAAGGAGCTGGCCGATGTCGACATCACCCAGGAGCCGATGGAGATCGGCCCGACCTGCCACTACGTGATGGGCGGTGTCGAGGTCGACCCCGACACCCAGGAGAGCGCGGTCACCGGCCTGTACGCCGTGGGCGAGCGCTCGGGCGGCATGCACGGCTCCAACCGGCGCGGCGGCAACTCGCTGGGCGACCTGCTGGTCTTCGGCAAGCGCGCGGGCGAGCACGCGGCGTCGTACGCCGCCGCGCTGGCGTCGCGTCCGGCGGTGCGCGAGGAGGACGTCGCCGCGGCCAAGGAGAGCGCGCTGGCGCCGTTCGAGGTCGAGGGCGGGGAGAACCCCTACGCCATCCAGCAGGACCTCCAGCAGTCGATGAACGACCTGGTCGGCATCATCCGCACCGGTCCCGAGCTCGAGCAGTCGCTGAGCGACCTGGAGAGGCTGAAGGAGCGGGCCGCGGGGATGGTCGTCGAGGGGCACCGGCAGTACAACCCCGGCTGGCACCTGGCGATCGACCTGCGCAACATGCTCATCGTCTCCGAGGCGGTCGCCAAGGCGGCGCTCGCGCGGGAGGAGTCGCGCGGTGGCCACACCCGTGACGACTTCCCCCAGACCGACCACGAGGTGTGGGGCAAGAAGAACCTCGTCGTGACGCTGAACGCCGCCGGCACCGGCGTCGACCTGTCCGAGAAGCCGCTCCCGGTGATGCCGGACGAGCTCACGAAGTACTTCGACTAGGAGGGGCGGACATGGGCTACGACCTGAAGATGCGCGTCTGGCGGGGCGACCAGGACGGCGGCGAGCTGCGCGACTACACGGTGGAGGTCTCCGAGGGCGAGGTCGTCCTCGACGCGCTGCACCGGCTCCAGGCCACCCAGTCCGGGGACCTCGCGATCCGCTGGAACTGCAAGGCCGGCAAGTGCGGCTCCTGCTCGGCGGAGATCAACGGCCGGCCGCGGCTGATGTGCATGACCCGGCTCTCGGACTTCGGCGAGGCCGAGACGATCACGGTCACCCCGATGCGGACCTTCCCGATCATCCGCGACCTGGTCACCGACGTCTCCTACAACTACGAGAAGGCCCAGGAGCTCCCGTACGCCGAGCTCGGCCCGCGCGACGCCGACGGCAAGCGCCGGATGGCGCAGATCGACGTCGAGCGCGGGCAGGAGTTCCGCAAGTGCATCGAGTGCTTCCTGTGCCAGAACACCTGCCACGTGGTCCGCGACCACGAGGACAACAAGCCCGCCTTCGCCGGCCCGCGCTTCTTCCTCCGCTACGCCGAGCTCGACATGCACCCGCTCGACACCCACGACCGGCGGGCCCTCGCCCAGGGCGCGGCCGGGCTCGGGTTGTGCAACATCACCAAGTGCTGCACCGAGGTGTGCCCCGAGGGCATCAAGATCACCGACAACGCGATCATCCCGATGAAGGAGCGCGTGGTCGACCGGAAGTACGACCCGCTGGTCTGGCTCGGCTCCAAGATCGGGCTGCGCAACAAGGACAACGACGGGCGGACCGAGGTCTGAGCGCCGCCGACTCGGCGCAACGTGTACGCCGGGGACCGCCGACTCGGCGCAACTTGTACGCGGCCTGGAGATGCTGCGGGCAAGACGCGCCGACTCGCGCCTCCTGGGTGAGCAAGTTGCGCCGAGTCGCGGTTGAAAACATCACACTGGATGGCACCGCTCGGGGCGGGCTCCTATCGTTCGCACCATGACTGATCAGGGCACGGTCGAGGGCGGCCTGGACGAGCCCCAGGAGCTGGAGCCGGAGCAGGGCTCGCTCGACCTGGCGTCCCCCGAGGACCGGTGGACCGTCACGGACTGGGAGCGCGAGGCGGCCGCCGTGCTGCGCAAGGGGCGCCGGCTCACCGACGAGGACCCCGACGAGAAGGTGTGGGACAGGCTGACCCGCACCACCCTCGACGGCATCGCGGTCAGCCCGCTCGGCACCGCCGCGCTGCTCGACGGTCTCGAGACCAGCGGCCGGCCGACCCGGCAGGGCGACTGGGACATCCGCGCCCGCGTCGACGGCGCCGACCCGAAGCTCGCCCACGAGGAGGCGCTCGTCGACCTCGACGGCGGCGTGACCAGCCTGTGGCTGGTCGGCGCCACCGACTACGCCGTCGCCCTCGACGGGGTGCTCCTCGACCTCGCGCCGGTCGTGCTCGACGGCGGTGACCCCCAGGCCTTCCTGAGGTGCGCCGAGGGCCGCGAGCTCCACCCGGACACCAACCTCGGCGTCCCGGCCGTCGAGGCCACCGCCGAGGTCGCGCGGCAGGCCCGCGAGCGCGGCATCCGCGCCTTCGTCGTCGACGCGACCGCCGTCCACGACCGCGGCGCCCGCGACGGCCAGGAGCTCGCCTGGTCGATGGCCCAGGCGGCGGCGTACCTCCGCCGCCTCGCCGAGGCCGGCCTCTCCGTCGACGAGGCGGCGGAGCTGGTCGAGTTCCGCTACGCCGCCACCGACGAGCAGTTCCCGACGATCGCCAAGCTCCGGGCCGCGCGCCGCCTGTGGTCCCGCGTGCTCGAGCTGAGCCAGGGCGCGGGGCAGATGCGGCTGCACGCCGTCACCAGCCGCCCGATGATGAGCAAGTACGACCCCTGGGTGAACATGCTCCGCACCACGGTCGCGAGCTTCGCCGCCGGCGTCGGGGGAGCGGACAGCGTGACCGTGCTGCCCTTCGACACCCCGCTCGGGCGCCCGGACGCCTTCGGCCGCCGGATCGCCCGCAACACCAGCCACCTGCTGATCGACGAGTCCCACGTCGCCCACGTCGCTGACCCGGCGGGCGGGGCGTACGCCGTCGAGAAGCTCACCGACGATCTGGCCCGGGCGGCGTGGGAGCTGTTCGGGCGGCTCGACGACGGCTCGGCCGACCTCGACGCCGAGATCGCCCGCGTGGTCGAGCAGCGCGAGCGCGAGATCGCCACCCGCAAGCGCCCGATCACCGGGCTCACCGAGTTCCCGAACCTCGCCGAGGTGCTCCCCGAGCGGGCCGGCGAGCCGGACCCGGTCCGTCGCTACGGCGCCAGCTTCGAGGCGCTGCGCGACCGGCCCGCCGCAGCCCCGGTGCGCCTGGCCGCGCTCGGCACGGTCGCCCAGCACACCGC
>JAEZKN010000308.1 GCA_023415395.1 Actinomycetes bacterium | reverse complement strand
TACCTGGTCCGGGCCGCCATCAGGGCCGGCGACGCGACCTTCGCGTCCGTCGACCTGCGCTGGGACCTGCTCGCCGACGATGCCACGCGGGGCCGGGAGGACTTCGCCGAGTCGGTCGGCGCCGCCGAGCGGGGCCGTCTCCGGGACAGCCTCGAGGTGCCGTGACGATGGTGGTCCTGGCCGGGGTCCTCGGCCTGCTGGTCGGGTCGTTCCTCAACGTCGTCATCCACCGCGTGCCGGTGGGGCTCTCGGTGGTCTCGCCCGGGTCGGCGTGCCCGGAGTGCGGGCACGCGGTCCGCGCCTGGGACAACGTGCCCGTGCTCTCCTGGGTCGCGCTGGGCGGGCGCTGCCGCGACTGCGCGACGCCGATCTCCGCCCGCTACCCGCTCGTCGAGCTCGCCACGGGCCTCCTCTTCGCGGTGGTCGCCTGGCGCTTCGGCAGCACGCCCTACGCCCTGGCGGGCCTGGTCGTGGCCGGCGCGGGCGTCGCGCTCTTCATGATCGACCTCGACCACCGCCGGCTGCCGTTCGCGATCACCGGGGCGATGGCGGTCGGCGCCGTGATCGCGCTCGGCGTCGACGTGCTGCGCCACGGCGCCGGGCCGGTCCCGGTCGCACTGGGCTCCGCAGGCCTCTGGCTCGCTCTGTACGGCGGCATCTGGCTGCTGACCGCCGGCCGGGGCATGGGCCTCGGGGACGTGGCGCTGGCGCCGGTGCTCGGGCTGGTCCTCGGCTGGCTCGGGCTCGGTCCGGCGCTGGTCGGGCTCGGCGCCGGCTTCGTGATCGGCGCCGCCGTCGGCGTGGTGCTGCTCGCGAGCGGCCTCACCCGTCGGGGTGCCCGGATCCCGCATGGGCCCTTCCTGCTCAGCGGTGCCCTGCTGGGGATGCTCGCGGGCGCCCCCCTGGCCGCGGCGTACCTCGAGCTGGTCGGCCTCGCCTGATTCCTCAAGTGACCCTGGCGGTTGGCCGATGGTGGGACCATGGGGGAGTACTCAGGATGAGCGCGCACCGAGCGCTCGGGGGGGTCATGCACGGGATCGACCACGGCCAGCTGCTGTCGAGCATCGCTGCCACGCTGCGCGACTGCCTGCTCGCCCTCGACGCCACCGGTCGGGTGACCTGGGCCAGCCCGGCCTCCGAGGAGCTGCTCGGCTGGCGTCCCGACGAGATCCCCGAGGATGCTCTGGCCACCCTCCTCCCGGCGGTCGACCGCCTGCGCGCCGGCGAGCCGGTCGACCCGTTCGTCGAGGTGCTGGAGCGCAGGGACGGGTCGACGTTCTCCGCGCTGGTCACCCTCGGCCCGATGGCCGCGCCGGACGGGGAGGTCGTGGGTGTCGTCGCGGTGCTCCGCGACGTGACCGCCGACCAGGCCGAGCAGCGCGAGCTCGTGCAGGCGCTGGAGAGGTCGCGGGCCCACTTCGACCAGGCCGTGGTGCCGCAGGCGATCCTGGGCCTCGGCGGTCGCGTCGAGTCGGTCAACCCCGCCTGGTGCGAGCTGTTCGGTCGCGGCGAGGGCTGGTTCGCCGACCACGACCTGCTCGACCTCGTCCACCCGGTCGACGCCGAGGACGTGCTGCTGCGGCTGACCCGCCTCGAGCTCGGCGAGCTCGACTCGGTCAGCTACCGCGGCCTCTTCCGCGACGCCGAGGGCCAGGAGCTGCGGCTGCTGCTCGACGCGAGCCTGCTGCGCGAGCCCGACGGCCGGCCGTACGCCATCGCGGCGGCGGTGGTCGACGCCGACGAGTACCCCGAGGACGACGGTCGTCCGCACCTCCCCGACGTGCTCGCCCGCCGTGCCTGGGACTCCGCCGTGGTGCTCGACGAGCAGCTCACGATCACCTACGTCGCGGGGTCGGTGGCGCGGATGCTCGGCTACGAGCGCTCCGAGCTCCTGCACCACTCGAGCTGGGAGTACGTCCACCCCGCCGACACCGGCCTGGTCGCCGACATGAACGTGCGGGTGCTCGCCGAGCCGCGCCAGGTCGAGCGGGCCGTGATCCGGCTGCGCGACGCCGAGGGCCAGTGGCGCTCGATCGAGGCGACGACCACGAACTGCCTCAGCGACCCCGACGTCCTCGGCCTGGTCGCCAACCTGCGCGACGTGACCGAGCGGGTGCGGACGGAGGAGGAGCTGCGGCTCTCGGAGGCGATGCACCGGGCGATGGTCGAGACCGCGCAGGAGGGCATCCTCGCGACGTCGCCCGACGGTCTCGTCATCTTCGCGAACGACACCGCCGCCGAGGTCCTCGGCCGCTCGGTCGAGGACCTCCAGGGCGAGGACCCCGTCCGGCTGCTCGGTCTCGTCGAGGCCGGCACGGTGGGCGACGACGGCCGCGAGGTGCACGAGGTCGTGCACCGACGTCCCGACAACAAGGAGCGGATCCTGCGCGTGGCGCTGCGCCCGCTCAACAGCCGCAACAGCGGTCTCGGGTCGCTGGTCTCGGTCAGCGACGTCACCGATGCCCGCAACGCCGAGCGGGTGCTGCGCAGCCGCGCCCTGCACGACCCCCTGACCGGCCTGCCCAACCGCTACCTCTTCCAGGACCGGCTCGAGACCGCCGTCGCCCGTCAGGAGCGCACCCCGGGCCGGGGCACCGCGGTGCTCTTCCTCGACGTCGACCGCTTCAAGCCGGTCAACGACGGCTTCGGGCACACGGCCGGCGACGGCGTGCTCCGCGAGGTCGCCGACCGGCTGCTGGCCTCGATCCGGGCGACCGACACCGTGGGGCGCCTCGGGGGCGACGAGTTCGCCGTCGTCTGCGAGGACGCCGGCCGCGAGGAGGCGCTGGTCGTGGCCGAGCGCGTCCTGCAGGCGCTGGAGGCGCCGATGGCCGTCGGCGGCTCCGAGCACGTGGTCTCGGTCAGCATCGGCATCGCGCTCGCCCCGCCGTACGCCGTGGACGACGTCGTGCACCGCGCCGACGAGGCGATGTACCGCGCCAAGCAGCAGGGCGGCGGGCGCTACGCCGTCGCGGGGGAGTAGGCCGCCTCCTCCGCCCGCGCGAGCGCCGGGCCGGCGGTGAGTGATGCCCGGTGTGGCGGGTCAGAACGGTGCCGAAGTCACCGCCAGCCGGGTTCGGCGGGCCGGCGGTGGGTGATGCCCGATGTGCCGGGTCCGAACGGTGCAGAAGTCACCGCCAGCCGGCCGAGCGCCGCGCCGTCAGGAGGCGTCGACCGACCGGATCGGCTGCTGCACCGGCAACGGCCCGTGCGCCTCGCAGTCGGCGGGCTTGTCGGAGTACTCCAGCGTCACGTCGGCCTCGGCGTGCAGGCGCCGGCGCAGGTCGGTCGAGACCCGCAGGCTGTGCAGGGGCTGGCTCACGTGCCCCAGCTCGGCGTGGATGCCGACCTCCGAGGCCCCGCCGAGGTGCCGCAGCGCCGTGCCGACGACCTGCTCGAAGCGGGCCGGGTCCAGGCGGCCGTCGGGGCCGGTGACCGCCCGCAGCGTGTCGTAGGCGTCCAGCTCGACGAGCTGCCCGCGGGCGGCCGCAGCGCGGTGCACCGGGCCGAGCGCGGACGCGAAGGAGCTGCGGCGCGACTCGCTGGTGATGACGAGCCAGCCCTGGCCCGACTCGATGCCGCCGCGCAGGCAGCACGCGGTGCGGGCGACGAACGGTTCCGTGGTCCGCCGCGGGACGTTCCAGGTCCGGGCGACCGCCGGGCGGGGCTCGTGCCGTCGCGGGACCCGGGTGCTGCCGCTCTCGGCGAGCGAGGCCAGCGGGACCGCGGGGCTCCACCAGAAGCCCTGCGCGCTGGCGCAGCCGATCCGGCGCAGCAGGTCCCGCTGCTCGACCGTCTCCACGCCCTCGGCGACGGTCTCCAGGGACAGGCCCCGGGCCAGGCGGACGATCGCCTCGGTGATCGCGAGGTCCTCGGGACGGTCGACCGCGTCGCGGACGAACGAGCGGTCGATCTTGACGCCGGTCACCGGCAGCTCGCGCAGGAAGCTCAGCGAGGAGTAGCCGGTGCCGAAGTCGTCGAGGTGGATGCCGACGCCGAGTGCCCGCAGCGACTCCAGCGAGGTGCGGGCGGCGTCGCGGTTCTGCAGCACCGCGGTCTCGGTGACCTCGAGGACCAGCGAGCGGGCCGGCAGGCGCGAGCGGCGTACGGCGTCCGCGACGGTCGCCACGAGGGACGGGTCGTCGAGCGAGCGGGCCGAGAGGTTCACCGCCACGTGGGCGCTGGGCGGGAGGTCGCCGGAGTCGATCGCCGACGCGATGTCGAGGCAGGCCCGGTCGAGGACCCACCGGTCGAGCTCGGTGATGAAGCCGTGCTTCTCGGCCAGGGGCACGAACGTGCCCGGGGGCACGTTGCCGCCGACGGGGTGGTTCCAGCGGGCCAGCGCCTCGACCCCGACGAGGCGGTCCGCGCCGAGGTCGTAGACCGGCTGGTAGTGCAGATCGAGCCGGTCGAAGGCCAGCGCCTCGCGGAGCTCGGCCGCGAGCCGGCGCTGTTCGCCGGCCTGACGGGCGAACGCCGCGTCGAAGACCTGGCTGCGGGCACGGCCCCGGGTCTTGGCCTCGAACATCGCGGCGTCGGCGTGCTGGAGGAGCGTCGCGGCGTCGCTGTCGAGCGGCGGGGTGACCGCGATGCCGACGCTGGCGCCGATGCGCAGGGCGCGGTGGGTGGCCTCGAGCGGCTCGCTGATCGCCTCGATGACCTGGCGCGCCATGTCACCGGCGCCGCCGACGTCGAGGCCCGGGCAGACCAGCACGAACTCGTCGCCACCGGAGCGGGCGACGATGTCGGAGGGGCGGGCGACGGCTCGCAGCCGCTCGGCGACCTCGCCGAGCACCCGGTCGCCGACGAGGTGGCCGTGCAGCTCGTCGACCGCCCGGAACTGGTCGAGGTCGGCGACCAGCACGGCGACCGGGGTGTCGTGGCGGCGAGCCTCGGAGAGCGCCTGGGCGAGTCGATAGGTGAGGTAGGCCCGGTTGGGCAGCCCGGTCAGTGCGTCGTGCATGTTCTGGCGGACCAGCTCGGCCTCGAGCTCGCGCCGGTCGCTGATGTCGCGGGCCACCACGACGATGCCGTCCTGGTGCGGGCTCGCGTCGATGCTGACCTCGGCCAGCTGCCCCTCGCGGGTGCGGCGGACCGTGTCGTGCCCGCGCACGCGCTCGCCGGTGCGGGCGACGGCGAGGAGCCGGCGCGGCTCGTCGGAGCCCGGCGGGTAGAGGAGGGCGGCCTCGCGGCCGAGCACCTCGTCGGCGGCGTACCCGTAGAGGGCCTCCGCGCCGCGGTTCCAGCTGGTGATGACCAGGTCGGTGTCGATGGTGAAGATCGCGTCGACCACCGAGTCGAAGATCCCGGCCAACCGGTCGACCGCGTCCTCGGCCTGGGCCAGCGCGATCCGCAGCTCGTCGTTCTCCGCGGCCAGGGTGTGGGCGTGCGCGAGCTCGTCGACGTCGCCTGCGACGGCGATCGCCGCAGGCGGCTGCACGCCGCGAAGCGGCACGACTCGGCTCGTCATCCGTCCCCTCCCGAGCTTCATGAGCGGTCTTCAGCCCTCCCAAGCCGGGTCCCGCGCACACGAGTGTGACGGGTGTGGCGCGAGTTGGCAGCCGTATCCGGAAACTGGTCCAGACAGGGGGTGTCCGTATGTCCGGGCATTCCCGTCTGTGCCCGCGTGCGAGGATCCTCATTCGTGGACACCGTTGGGACCGATGTGGCCGATGTCATCGTCGTCGGGGCCGGGCTCGCGGGTCTCACCGCCGCGGCCGAGGTCGCCGACGCCGGCAAGCGCGTGGTGCTGCTGGACCAGGAGCCGGAGCAGTCGCTCGGCGGCCAGGCCTTCTGGAGCCTGGGCGGCCTGTTCCTCGTCGACAGCCCCGAGCAGCACCGGATGGGCGTCCGCGACTCCCGTGAGCTGGCGATGCAGGACTGGCTCGGCAGCGCCCAGTTCGACCGCGAGGACGACCGCTGGCCCCGGCGCTGGGCCGAGGCGTACGTCGACTTCGCCGCGGGCGAGAAGCGGTCCTGGCTGCGCGAGATGGGCCTGCGGATCTTCCCGGTCGTCGGCTGGGCCGAGCGCGGCGACGGCCGGGCCGACGGGCACGGCAACTCGGTGCCGCGCTTCCACATCACCTGGGGGACCGGCCCCGGCGTGGTCGAGCCGTTCGAGCGCCGGTGCCGCGAGCACGCGGCCACCGGGCGCCTGCGCTTCGCCTTCCGCCACCAGGTGGACGAGCTCGTCGTCGAGGGCGGCGCCGTCGTCGGCGTCCGCGGCAC
>JAEZKN010000269.1 GCA_023415395.1 Actinomycetes bacterium | reverse complement strand
GGACGATCTGGCCCGGCTTCGCCCGCTCGAGTACGAGCGGGCCGCCCATGATCAGCGACTCCTTGTTGGCCAGCGCCAACGTGTTGCCGGCGTCGAGCGCCGCCAGCGTCGGGAGCAGGCCGACGGCGCCGGTGATCCCGTTGAGCACGACGTCGCAGGCCATCCCCGCGGCCTCGACCGAGGCGTCCTCGCCGAGGCCGGAGTACGCCGGGGCGAACTCCGCCACCTGGCGGTCGAACAGCTCCGGCTGGGACCCGCCGGCGGTCAGCGCGACCACCCGGAACCGGTCGGGGTTGGCCCGCACGATCTCCAGCGCCTGGGTGCCGATGGAGCCGGTGCTGCCGAGGATGACGATGTCTCTGGTGGGGCCACTCACGCGGGCAAGTGTCCCGCACCGGGCCGGGCGGTCACGAATTCGTCGTCGGCCGCCTCTGCAAAGACGGAACCGCTCGTCATAGGCTCTCCGTCATGACCGAATCTGCTGTCGCGCAGGAGCGCCGCCTCGTCACCGCCATCCCCGGCCCCGGGTCGCTGGAGCGGCTGGAGCGCAAGCGGGCCCACGTCGCCGACGGGGTCGGCACCACGCTCCCCGTCTTCATCACCCGCGCCGGCGGCGGCGTGCTGGTCGACGTCGACGGCAACCACCTCATCGACCTCGGCTCGGGCATCGCGGTGACGACCGTCGGCAACTCGGCGCCCGCGGTGGTGCGCAACGTGCACGCGCAGGTCGACGCCTTCACCCACACCTGCTTCATGATCACGCCGTACGACGGCTACGTCGATGTGTGCGCCGCCCTGACCGAGCTCACCCCGGGTGACCACGCCAAGAAGAGCGCGCTCTTCAACTCCGGCGCCGAGGCGGTCGAGAACGCGGTGAAGATCGCCCGGGTGGCGACCGGCAGGGACGCGGTCGCGGTCTTCGACCACGCCTACCACGGCCGCACGAACCTCACGATGGCGATGACCGCGAAGGCGATGCCCTACAAGTTCGGCTTCGGCCCGTTCGCGGGCGAGGTCTACCGTGCGCCGCTGTCCTACCCGCTGCGCGACGGGCTGTCGGGCGCCGAGGCCGCGGCGCGCGCCATCGACGTGCTCGACAAGCAGGTCGGCGTGCAGAACCTCGCCTGCGTCGTGATCGAGCCGGTGCTCGGCGAGGGCGGCTTCATCGTGCCGGCGCCGGGCTTCCTGCCGGCGATCGCCTCGTGGGCCCAGGAGAACGGCGTCGTGTTCATCGCCGACGAGATCCAGTCCGGCTTCTGCCGCACCGGCGACTGGTTCGCCAGCGACCACGAGGGCATCGTCCCCGACCTGATCACCACGGCCAAGGGCATCGCCGGCGGGCTCCCGCTCGCCGGCGTGACCGGCCGCGCCGAGCTGATGGACGCCGTCCACGTCGGCGGCCTCGGCGGCACCTACGGCGGCAACCCGATCGCCTGCGCAGCAGCGCTCGGCGCGATCGAGGAGATGAGGGAGCACGACCTGGCCGGCCGAGCCCGCGACATCGGCGCCCGGATGCGCACGCGCCTGGAGGCGCTGGCCGCGGAGCACGCGGTCGTCGCGGACATCCGCGGCCGCGGCGCGATGATGGCGATCGAGCTCTGCAAGCCCGGGACGACGGAGCCGGACCCGGTTCGGACGGCTGCGGTGGCGGCGTACTGCCACCAGAACGGCGTCGTCGTGCTCACCTGCGGCACCTGGGGCAACGTCTTCCGCTTCCTGCCGCCGCTGTCGATCGGCGACGACCTGCTCGACGAGGCCTTCGACGTGGTCGCGGAGGCGTTCGCCGCGACGGTGTGATCGTTGACACGCGTCAACGGCAACCTGTTGCATGCGGGCATGACGTTCGACGCGATCATCAAGGGCGGCCGCTGGTTCGACGGGACGGGCGCGGCCTCCGCGGTCCGCAACCTCGGGATCCGCGACGGGCACGTCGTCACGATCACCGCGGACGAGCTCGACGAGACCGGCTGCCCGGAGGTCGTGGACGCGACCGGCAAGTGGGTCATGCCGGGGATGATCGACATCCACACGCACTACGACATCGAGGTGCTGGACGGCCCGGGCCTGCCGGAGTCCGTGCGCCACGGCGTCACCACGCTGCTGCTCGGCTCGTGCTCGCTCTCGACCGTCCACGTGGGCGGCGTCGACGCCGGTGACCTCTTCGGCCGGGTCGAGGCGATCCCGCGCCAGCACGTGATCCGGTCGATCGACGAGCACCGCACGTGGTCGAGCGCCGAGGAGTACGTCGCCGCGCTGGAGTCGCTGCCGCTCGGCCCGAACCTCGCCGCGTTCATCGGCCACTCCGACATGCGCACCGCGACCATGGGCCTGGACCGCGCGACCCGCAAGGAGGTGCGACCCTCGCGCCGCGAGCGCGCCCGGATGGAGTCGATGCTCGAGGAGGCGCTCGACGCCGGCTTCGTCGGCATGTCGGCCCAGCAGCTGCTCTTCGACAAGATCGACGGCGACCTGTGCCGCTCCCGCACGCTGCCCTCGACCTACGCGAGGAGCACGGAGATGCGCGGCCTGCGCTCGATCCTGCGCCGGCGGCGCCGGGCGCTCCAGGCCGGGCCGGACGCCAGCCACCCGCACACGATCCTCGTCCAGGCCCTGCACTCGATCGGCATCCGGCGCGCGCCCCTGCGCACGAGCCTGCTCTCGGCCGCCGACCTCAAGGCGATCCCCTTCATCATCCACCTGATGCGGCCGCTGGCCCGCGTGGTCAACAAGCTGGGCGCGGACTTCCGCTGGCAGCACCTGCCGGTGCCGTTCGAGGTGTACGCCGACGGCATCGACCTGGTGATCTTCGAGGAGCTCGGCTCCGGTGCCGCCGCCCTCCACCTCCAGGAGAGGATCGCGCGCGACGAGCTGATGCGCGACCCGGCGTACCGCCGGCAGTTCCGCAAGGACTACGAGCGCAAGTACGACCCGCGGGTGTGGCAGCGCGACTTCTTCGACGCCGAGATCGTGGCATGCCCGGACCCCTCGGTCGTCGGGAAGTCCTTCGGCCAGGTCGGCGTCGAGCGCGGCGGCCAGCACCCCGTCGACGCGTTCCTCGACCTCGTGGTCGAGCACGGCACCGACATCCGGTGGCGCACCACGATCAGCAACCACCGCCCGGCGATCCTGAAGAAGCTCGCCCGCGACCCCGGCGTCCAGCTGGGCTTCTCCGACGCAGGAGCGCACCTGCGCAACATGGCCTTCTACAACTTCGGCCTGCGCCTGCTCAAGCACGTGCGCGACGCCGAGGTCGCCGGCAAGCCCTTCATGTCGGTGGAGCACGCCGTGCACCGGATGACCGGCGAGCTCGGCGAGTGGTACCGCATCGACGCCGGCTTCCTGCGCGAGGGCGACCGCGCCGACGTGCTGGTGGTCGACCCCGAGCACCTCGACGGCTCCCTGGAGGACTACCGCGAGTCCCCCGTCGAGCAGTACGGCGGGCTCTCGCGCATGGTCAACCGCAACGACCCCGCCGTGCCCGCGGTCTTCATCAGCGGACGCCGCGTGGTCATCGACGGGGAGCCGACGCCTGTCCTCGGCACCGAGCGCACCGGGCAGTTCCTGCGCGCCGAGCGGTCCGGCGCAGCGGTCCCGGCGCCGGGAACCGAGCGCGTCGTCGCCGCCTCCTGAGGAGGGCGCTCCGACCCCGCGGACCGGCCCCTCCTCGGCCGTGTGTCACGCTGGAAGGACCCAACTGGGACCACGGCCGGAGCCTCTCGGGCGCCGCGCACCGCCCGAGGTCGAGGACAACCACGAGCGCCGTCGGAGCGTCCCCCACGTGGAGGTGACGTGATGCGCTGGTGGTGGTGCCTGGTGGCCGCAGCGCTGCTGCCCTGGACCGTCGCAGCGGCTCCGTCCGCGTCCGCCGCTCCCCCCGGCCGTCCGGCGGCGTGCTCCCGCGGGCTCGTGGCGCTCACCTTCGACGACGGGCCGTCGCCGACGGTCACGCCGCCGCTGACGCGACTCCTGCGGCGCGAGCGGGTGCCGGCGACGTTCTTCATGGTGGGCAGCCGGGTCGAGCAGGACCCGGACGTGGCCCGGCTGGTGGCCCGTCGCGGCTTCCAGGTCGGCAACCACACCTACGCGCACGCCGACCTGACCAGCCGGAGCACGCGCGAGATCCGCCGCTCGATCACCGCCACCCGCGACGCGCTGCGTGACGCCGGGGTCACCCCCAGCCGGCTCGTGCGCCCGCCGTACGGCGCCCGCAACGACCGCGTCGACAAGGCGTTGCGCGCCCTCGGCCTCACCTCGGTGCTGTGGACCGTCGACTCCCGCGACTGGACCGGGCGCAGCCCCCAGGCCATCACCGCGGGCGTCCTCGCGGGAGTGGCGCCGCACCGGACCAACCTGGTGCTGCTCCACGACGGGGTCGGCAACTCCCCCGCCACCCTGCGCGCCCTGCCCGGCCTGATCGCGACGCTCCGCGACCGCGGCTACTGCTTCGGGTCGGTGGGTCCGGACGGATCGGTCCAGCCTCCGGTCCCGGTCGCGCGGGTGCGCACGACCAGCGCCGCCGTGGTCGAGGGCGGGGCCCTGACCGTGGAGGTGCGCCTGGACCGGCCGACGTCGCGACCGGTCTCGGCCCGGCTGCTCGGCCGCACGGTGCGCTTCGGCGTCGGTCAGCAGGTGGCCACCGTCCGGGCACGAGTTCCGCAGGACCGGACCGACGAGCAGGACGAGACCCTCACGGTCGCGCTCGACCGGGCACGCGGGCTCCGGCCGGGGCCGCCGGCCAGCGTGCGGGTCATCGACGACGACCCGCAGCCGGTGGTGACCCTGGAAGGTGCGACGGTCGTGGCGTCGCCGCTGATGGAGCGCTCCGCCCGGCTGGTGGTGCGCCTGGACCGGGCCAGCGACCGCGACATCGACGTCGTCGCGCGCAGCGCGCTCGGGCGGGCCCGGACGACGATCCCCGCCGGCTCACGGCGCGGCACCGTGACGCTGGCCGTCCCCATCGGCACGATGCGGGACCCCGTGCAGGACCTGCGGGTCGTCCTCGTGGGAGGCGCGGCCGTCGAGCTGAGGATCCTCCCGCCGACGCGGACCCGGGCCGAGGTCGTCCAGGCGGTGGTGCAGCAGCTCCGCTGGCCGGTCCTGACGCTGCCGGGGCTCTTCTAGAGCTCCTTGGTCCCCCACGGGCTGCCGTACTCGGTCAGCAGGTCGAGGAACGGCACGGCGTCGAAGGCCTCGGGGCCCAGCACGCCGGCCCCCGACCACGTGCCGCGAGCGAGCAGCTCGAGGGCGACCACGGGGTTGATCGCGGTCTGCCACACGACGCACTGGTGGCCGTACTCCCGCATCGTCCACTCGTTGTCGACCACGTGGTAGAGGTAGGTCGAGCGCGGCTCGCCGTCCAAGCCCCTGCCCGTGACCCAGAGGCCCGCGCAGGTCTTGCCCTTCATCCGCGGGCCGACCGTGGCCGGGTCCGGCAGGACGGCGGCGACCACGTCACGCGGGCTGACCTCGACGCCCTTGACCCGGACCTTCTCGGTCGAGTCGAGGCCGAGGGTGTGCAGCACCTTGAGGATGTTGATGAACTCGTCGCCGAGGCCGTACTTGAACGTCGCACGCTTGCAGTCGATCCAGCGCGGCATGAGGAGCACCTCCTCGTGCTCGACGTTCACGCACTCGACCGGCCCGATGCCCTCGGGGAAGTCGAAGACCTCCGGCTCGCTGAACGGCGCGGTGGTGTGCCACGCACCGTCCTGCCAGACGACCGGCGGGTTGAGGCACTCCTCGATCGTGGTCCACATCGAGAACGACGGCGCGAAGATCTCGTTGCCGTCGTCGTCGGTCACGACGAGGTTGGCGCCGTCCCGGGTGCCGAGCTCGTCGATCTCGGAGAAGAGGTGGTCGGCGGCGTAGCGCGCGAACACGTCGGACAGGCCCGGCTCGACGCCGATGCCGACCAGCGCGAGACGCCCGCTCTCCTCCCACCGGTCGGCGACCGCGAACTGCTCGTCCCCCAGCTTCACGCCACATCGTTCGTACGGCGCCTCGGGGTGCGGCTTCGACAGCGACATCGCCATGTCGAGGTAGTCCGCGCCCGCGGCGAACGCGCCCTCGAAGATCGGCATGTTGAACACCGGGTCCACCGCGTTCATCACGTGCGTGATGCGGTGCTCGCGGCACAGGTCCGCCACCGCCTCGGCCGACGAGGCGTCGATCTGCGCGGCGGCGTACCGGCTGTCGGCGGCGGCCGCCTTCTCCGCCCGCGCCAGCGAGTAGTCCGCAACCACGATGGTCTCGAAGAAGGCGCGGCGCGCGGCGATGGCGGCGAACGCGGAGCCGACGCCTCCCGCGCCGACCAGCAGGATCCTCATCCGAACGCCTACTCGCCGATGTAGGACATGACGTGCTTGATCCGCGTGTAGTCCTCGAAGCCGTAGGCGGAGAGGTCCTTGCCGTAGCCCGAGTGCTTGAAGCCGCCGTGCGGCATCTCGGAGACGAACGGGATGTGGGTGTTGATCCACACCGCGCCGAAGTCGAGGCGGCGCGACATCCGCAGGGCCCGGGCGTGGTCCTTCGTCCAGACGCTGGAGGACCGGCCGTACTGCACGTCGTTGGCCCAGCGCAGCGCCTCGGCCTCGTCGGTGAAGCGCTGCACGGTCATGACCGGCCCGAAGATCTCGGTCTGGATCTGCTCGTCGTCCTGCCGCAGGCCCGAGAGGACGGTGGGCTCGTAGAAGTAGCCCCGCTCGCCCCAGCGGGCCCCGCCGGTCTCGATGCGCGCGTGGTCCGGGAGGCGCTCGACCATGCCGGAGACGTGGGCGAGCTGGTTGGCGTTGTTGAGCGGGCCGTAGTAGGTGTCCTCGTTCGCCGGGTCGCCGGTCGGCATGCCCTGCGCGGCCTCGGCCAACGCGGCCACGAACTCGTCGTGGATGCCGGCCTGCACCAGCACCCGGGTGGCGGCCGTGCAGTCCTGGCCGGCGTTGAACAGCCCCGCGCCCGCGATGCCCTCGGCCGCGGCCGCGATGTCGGCGTCGTCGAAGACCACCACCGGGGCCTTGCCGCCCAGCTCCAGGTGGACCCGCTTCAGGTCGCGCGAGGCGGCCTCGGCGACCTGCATGCCGGCCCGGACCGATCCGGTGATCGCCACCATCTGCGGCGTCCTGTGCGCCACCAGGGCGCGGCCGGTGTCGCGGTCGCCGCAGATCACGTTGAGCACGCCCGGCGGCAGGAACTCCTGGGCGATCTCGGCCAGCAGCGTCGAGCTGGCCGGCGTGGTGTCGCTGGGCTTGAGGACGACGGTGTTGCCCGCGGCCAGCGC
>JAEZKN010000261.1 GCA_023415395.1 Actinomycetes bacterium | reverse complement strand
TTCGTCCGCCGGATCACCGCCGACGGGGACCACTGGCGCTGGGAGATGGCCGGCCTGACCGTGCTGGGCGTCGGGGTCGCGCCGGCGTTCACCGAGAAGATGACCTACGACGAGCCGGAGCGCATCGAGTTCCGGCACGACCCGCCGGCCGGGGCGACCGAGCGCTCGGCCGTCGAGGGGTGGTACCGCCTCGAGGAGGCCGAGGGCGGCACCCGCCTCACCACCGCGCTGGAGATCACCGTGGACCTGCCGCTGCCGAAAGTCTCGGCCAGGGCCGTCCGGACGACGATGAACGCCGTGATCGACCAGATGGGCGAGCGGTTCTCGACGAACCTGCTCGCCCACCTGGGTGCGGAGGAAGTGGTCTGAGCACCGCCGGGGAGTCCGGCCGGGGACCTCAGGCCCGAGCGCCCTCCTCCTCGTCGATGTCGGTCCACGTCATCAGGTGGTCGCGCTCGAGCTGCTCACCCTCGACGTCGACCTTCGGCATCGCCCGGTCCATCCAGCGCGGCAGCCACCACGCCTTCTCGCCGAGCAGGTACATCAGCGCCGGGATCAGGGCCATCCGCACCACGAAGGCGTCGAAGAGCACCGCGATCGCGAGCGCGAAGCCCATGGACTTGATGATCGGCTCGTCGATGAGGATGAACGCCGCGAAGACCGAGATCATGATCGCCGCCGCCGCGGTCACGACCCGCGCCGAGTTGCGGAAGCCGTCGACGATCGCGTCGCGGGTGCTCATGCCGTGGACGTGCGCCTCGCGCATCCGGGTCACCAGGAAGACCTGGTAGTCCATGGCCAGGCCGAAGACCAGGCCGATGAGGAAGATCGGCATGAAGCTGACGATCGGCTGGCCCTCCATGATCCCGAACGCGCCCTCCTGGAACACCGCGACGGTGACGCCGAGGGTGGCCAGGACCGACATCAGGAAGCCGAAGGTCGCGGTCAGCGGCACCACCAACGAGCGGAAGACCAGCATCAGCAGCAGGAAGGCGAGCCCGACGACGACCAGGAGGTAGATCGGCAGCGCGTCGCTGAGCCGCTCCGAGACGTCGGTGGTGATCGCGGTCAGGCCGGTCACGCCGATCTCGGTGCCGGTCTCGTCCTCGATGCCGGACTGACCCGCGCGCAGGTCCTGGAGCAGGTCCTCGGTCGCGGTGTCCTCCGCCCCGGACGACGGGGTGATGAGGATCTGGGCGCCGGTGCCGTCGTCGTTGACCAGGACCACCTGGGCGTTCTCGACGCCCTCCTGCTGCGCGGCCCACTCGGTGACCGCGCCGAACGCGGCCTGCGGCTCCTCGGCCCCGCGGCCGTCGACCACGACGACGAGCGGGGCGTCGCGACCGGGGCCGAAGGACTCGGCGACCAGGTCGGAGGCCTTGCGCTGCGTGGTGTCGGCGGCGGCGGTGCTGTCGGTCGGGAAGGCCAGGTGCAGGTCCTTGAGCGGGACGGCGAGGACGCCGAGGCCGACGATGGCGACCACCGCGACCAGGGCGGGCGCCCGGCCGACCAGGCGGGCCCAGCGCACGCCGTTGTTGAGCACGTGCCCGTCGGCCTCGCGACGCGGCGCGTAGCGGCGCACCTGGCCGCCGAAGGCCTTGGACCTGAGCATCCCGAGCACGGCGGGGAGCAGGGTCAGCGCGACGAGCACGGCGATGAGCACGGTCACCGCGGCCGCGATGCCCATGGTGGTGAGGAAGGGGATCCGGACCACGGCGAGCGCGGCGAGGGCGATCAGCACGGTCAGGCCGGCGAAGACGACCGCGGATCCCGCCGTACCGACCGAGATGCCGACGGCCTCCTCGCGGTTGTCGGTGTGGTGCAGCTCGGTGCGGTAGCGGGCCAGGATGAACAGCGTGTAGTCGATCCCGACTGCGAGACCGATCATCGTGGCCAGCATCGGGGTGGTGCTGCCGATGTCGGTGAACGCGGTCATCGCGGTCACGCCGAGGATGCCGATGGCGACGCCGAAGACCGCGGTGAGGATCGGCAGGCCGGCGGCGACCAGCGAGCCGAAGGTCAGCACGAGGACCAGGAGCGCGACGGCGATGCCGATCAGCTCGGAGGTGCCGTCGATCTCGAGCATGCCCTGGGAGCCCGAGCCGTTGGCCTCGCCCTCGAGGCCGTCGACGCGGTGCTCGGCCATGGCGTCCTGGAGCGCCTCGATCGTCGTGAGCTCGACGTCGGCGACGGTCTCGACGTCGAACTCGAAGCTGATCTGGCCGACCCGGCGGTCCTGCGAGAGCGGCGAGAGCGCCGCCGCGTTGTCCCGGGCGACCTCGGTCGGCGTCCCGGACTCCTTCGCCGCCGCGAGGACCTGCTCCTCCTGCTGGGCGGCCGCCTGGACCGGGTTGGCCAGCGGCGCGTCCTTCGGCATCTGCGGGAGCGCGGCGAGGTCGCCGACCAGGGCGTCGACCTCGCGCTGGTACTCCGGCTCGTCGAGGGTGCGGCCCTCGGGGGCGGCGACGACGACGTTCACCGTCGCCTGGTCGAAGGCGTCCTGGGCGCCGGGGAAGAGCTCGGACTGCAGGTCGGCGGCCTTCTCGGACGGGATGCCGGGGATCGAGAAGGCGTCGCTCATCGGCTTGGACATGGTCGCGGCGAACGTGCCGACGGCCACCATCGCGATGAGCCAGCCGGCGAGGAACAGCGGCCAGCGCCGGAAGGCGGTCTTGCCGAGGCGGTACAACAGGGTGGCCATGAGGGTCTTCCTGGTCGTGGTCGGAGGGGAAGGGTCGGAGGGGAAGGGTCGGGAGGGGAAGGGTCGGGAAGGACGGAGAGGGGACTCAGAAGAGCTCGCGCGCGAGCGCCAGCTGCTCGTCGAAGACGTCGACGAGCGAACGGTCAGGGCCCTCGTCCACGAGGACGATCAGGGCCGAGTCGAGCAGGACCAGCAGCAGGCGCAGCAGCAGCCGCGCCTTCTCGGACCCGAAGGCCGGCCCCTCGCGCTCGACCAGCAGCGCGGCGAACTCGTCGGTGACGGCCTCGAAGCGCTCGTGGGCCGCGGCGAGCAGCCGGGGCTCGGCGCGCAGCACGCGGAGCGCGAGCTCGAGCGACTCGCGGTCGGGGTCCTGGGCCGCGACCGCGATCCGGGCGAGCTCGGCGACGTCGTCGACCACGTCGCCGTGCGGGCCTCCCGCTCGGAACGTCGCCAGCGCCTCCTCCGGCAGGTCGGGGTGCGCGCCGAGGACGGCGTCGGCCTTGCTCGGGAAGTAGTTGAACAGGGTGCGGCGCGAGACCTCGGCGGCGGCGGCCAGCTCGTCCATGGTGAAGCCGTCGAGGCCGCGCTCGTCGGTGAGGCGCTGCGCGCAGAGCGTGATGCGGCGGGTGGTCTCCACCTTCTTCAGCTCACGCAGGCTCGTTGCACTTCCGGACATGAAGTGCATTCTTGCACTATGCCCCAAAGAGTGCATAAAGGTGGCGGTCGTCACACCCCGCCCGGGCCGGGCGGGTGCCGACTTGCTGGTAACCGTGCCCCGGGGAGAGGGTCGCACCATGTCCGCCGCCACCGCCTTCTCCTACTCGATCACCATGCGCCTGCACACCGCCGCCGACCACGGGGTCGTGGGCGCCGTCGCGACGGCCATCTCCCAGGCGGGCGGGATCGTCACCGCCATCGACGTCGCCGAGTCCTCCCACGAGCGGCTCGTGGTCGACGTGACCTGCTCGGCGGCCGACGCGACGCACGCGGCCTCCCTGGAGCGGGCGGTGGACGCGGTGGACGGCGTCGAGGTCCACCGGGTGAGTGACCGGACGTTCCTGCTGCACATCGGCGGCAAGATCGAGGTCTCCTCGAAGGTCCCGCTGCGCAACCGCGACGACCTGTCGATGGCCTACACCCCGGGCGTCGGCCGGGTCTCCCAGGCGCTGGCCGACCACCCCGAGGACGTCTCGCGGCTGACCGTGAAGGGCAACTCGGTCGCGGTCGTCACCGACGGCTCCGCCGTCCTGGGCCTGGGCAACATCGGCCCGGGCGCCGCGCTGCCGGTGATGGAGGGCAAGGCGGCGCTGTTCAAGCGGTTCGCCGACATCGACGCGTGGCCGATCTGCCTGGCCTCGCAGGACACCGACGAGATCGTGCGCGCGGTCGAGATGATCGCGCCGGGCTTCGGCGGCATCAACCTCGAGGACATCGCCGCCCCGCGGTGCTTCGAGATCGAGCGCCGGCTGCGGGAGTCCCTCGACATCCCCGTCTTCCACGACGACCAGCACGGGACGGCGATCGTCGTGCTCGCGGCGCTGACCAACGCCCTGCGCGTGGTGCGCAAGGCACTGCCCGACGTGCGGGTCGTGGTGTCCGGCGGCGGCGCGGCCGGGACGGCGATCGTCACGCTGCTGCTGGCCGCCGGTGTCACCGACGTCGTGGTCGTCGACCGCGCGGGCGCGTTGTCGGCCGACGACACCACGCTCTCCCCGGTCCACGCCGAGCTCGCGGCGGTGACGAACCCGCGCCGCGTCCACGGCGACCTCCACACGGTCCTGGCCGGTGCTGACGTCTTCATCGGCGTCAGCGCGCCCGGGGTCCTCAAGCCGGAGTGGATCCAGGACATGGCGCCCGACGCCGTCGTCTTCGCCCTGGCCAACCCCGACCCGGAGGTCGACCCGGCCGAGGCCGACAAGTACGCCGCGGTCGTGGCCTCGGGCCGGTCGGACTACCCGAACCAGATCAACAACGTGCTGGCCTTCCCCGGCGTCTTCCGCGGTCTGCTGGACGCTCGGGCCTCCGAGGTCACCATCGACATGCTGCTGCGCGCCGCCGAGGCCATCGCACTGGTGGTGAAGGACGACGAGCTCAACCCGAACTTCATCATCCCCACCGTCTTCCACCCCGACGTCCCCAAGGCCGTCGCCGCGGCTATCCGCGGGGAGGGCTGACCTTCCGCGGCCACCAGAACCGGTCGCCGAGGAGCACGGCCAGCGCGGGGACGAGCATGGTCCGGACGATCAGGGTGTCGAGCAGGACGCCGATGCAGATGATCGTGCCGAGCTGGGCCAGCGCGACCAGCGGCAGGACGCCCAGCACGGCGAAGACCGCGGCGAGCAGGATGCCGGCGCTGGTGATGACGCCGCCGGTGACGGTCAACGCCCGCAGCATGCCCTCCCGCGAGCCGTGCTCGCGGGCCTCCTCGCGCGCCCGCGCCACCAGGAAGATGTTGTAGTCGACGCCCAGCGCGACGAGGAAGAGGAACGCGAAGAGCAGCACGTTGGTGTCGAGCGCCTCGAAGCCGAGCACCTGGGTGAAGACCACCCACGACGCGCCGAGCGCGGCGACGTAGGTGAGGACCACCGACAGCGCGAGCAGCACCGGGGTGAGCAGGGTGCGCAGGAGGAGCCCGAGGCCGAGCAGCACGACGCCGAGGATGATCGGCACGATCACCGTCAGGTCGCGCACCGCGGCGGCACGCTGGTCCATGTCCTCGGCCTCCGCGCCGCCGACGTGGGTGTCGGGCCGGTCGGCGAGCTCGTCGCGGAGCCGGTCGATGGTCGCCGTGGCCTCGTCCGACCCCGGCGCGCCGGCGAGCACGGCGTCGATCTGGGTGATGCCGCCGCCGGACGCGGTGACCTGGGTCGACTCCACGCCCTCGGTCTGCTCGACGTCGGCGAGCACCGCCTTGCCGTCGTCGCGGGTGACGACCTGGGTCGGCTCGACGGTGCCGGCGGGGTAGGAGTCCGCGAGCCGCTTGGCGGCGGTGATGGCCTCCGGCTCGTCGAGGAACTGGTCGGCCTGGTCGAGGCCGACCTTGATGCCGAGGACGCCGCTGGCCAGGATGCCGAGCAGGACCAGCGTGCTCACGAGCACGGTGCCGGGTCGCCGGGAGACCACCTGGCCGATGCGGTGGAAGACCGAGTTGCGCTCCGCGGCGACGCTCTCGCCGTGGTGCGGCACCACTGGCCAGAAGATCCAGCGCCCGAAGAGCACCAGGGCCGCCGGCAGCGCGACCAGGGCGAACGCCGCCGCGACCAGGATGCCGACGGCGCACGCGAGGCCCAGGCCGCGCGTGTCCGGGGTGAGCGAGAGCAGGAGCGCGAGCACGGCGAAGAACACCGTGAGCGAGCTGGCCAGCACCGACTCCGCCGTACGACGCAGGGCGTGGGCCATGGCGGCGTGCCGGGACTCGGTGGTGCGCAGCTCGTCGCGGTAGCGGGAGATCAGCAGCAGGGCGTAGTCGGTGCCGGCGCCGAAGACCAGCACCGAGACGATGCCGGTGGTCGTGCCGTTCCACGTGAGCCCGGCCAGGTCGAGGGTCTGGGTGGCGAGCACGACCGCGGTGCGGTCGGCGATCGCGACGACGAGGAGCGGGACCAGCCACAGGACGGGGCTGCGGTAGGTCACGACGAGCAGGATCGCGACGATCACCATCGTCGCGAGCAGGAGCCGGACGTCGGCGCCCTCGAAGACCGCGCTGAGGTCGGCGCGGATGCCGGCCGGCCCGGTCACCTGGACCGTCACGCCGTCGGGTGCCGCCTCCTCGAGGCGGTCGCGCAGGTCGCCGACCTGGTCGGCGATCGCGTCGGAGTCGCCCTCGTCGACCGGCACCACGGTGAAGGCGGCGGTGCCGTCCTCGGAGGGGACCAGCCGGTCGCCGGCCTCCTCCTGGATCGCCGCGAGCGCCTCCGTGCTCAGCTCGCCCTCGTCGGCGGTCCACAGCACGATGGCGGCGGTGGTCTGGGACTGCGGGAGCTCGTTGACGAGCTCGACCGCGGCGGTGCTGTCCGCGCCGGCGGGCAGCATGTCGAGCGGGTCGGACTCGCTCTCGGCCTCGCCCACCCCCATCATGATCGCCAGGCCGAGCAGGAGGGGGAGCAGGGCGAAGGCCCAGGCCGACCGCCGGCCGGTGATGAGCTGCGAGAGGTGCACGGTCCCTCCAGGGTGTCGTATGATCGCTAGACAAGTTAGCAATCAAGTGGGTGAAACAAAAATGGCGGGACCCGCGACCTCGTTCGCAGCCGAGTGGAACCAGACAGGTAGCCTCCTCGCGCTGCGCGAAGCCATCGAGGCCGGCGGCCGCCTGCGGCACGTGCTGGCCCGCCGCGCCGGCCTCTCCGACAGCGACCTGCTCGCCATGGAGCACCTCATGCGCGGTCCGCTCGGCCCCGCCGAGCTGGCCCGCATCCTCGACGTCTCCACCGCGGCCTCCACCGGGGTGGTCGACCGCCTGGTCCAGCGCGGACACGTCGAGCGGCGCGCGCACGAGCGGGACCGCCGGCGTACCCGCGTCGACGTCACCGGGTCCGGGCGCGAGGAGGTCCTGCAGCACCTGCTGCCGATGTTCCGCTCGCTGCAGGAGCTCGACGCGTCCTTCAGCGAGGAGGAGCGCGCGATCGTGGAGCGCTACCTGCGCGGGGTCCTCCAGGCCTTCCGCGATCTCGAAGCCGGCCCCGGCGCCGGGGATCAGCCGCCGCCCTCCGAGGCGTAGAGCGCGGCTCCCACGACCCCGGCCTTGTTGCGCAGCCGAGCCGGCACGATCTCGGTGTCGAGGTCGAGCAGCGGCAGGAACTCGTCGCTGTTCTTGCTCACCCCGCCGCCGACCACGAAGAGCTCGGGGGAGAACAGCATCTCCAGCGTCCGGTAGTAGCGGGTCAGCCGCTCGGCCCACTGCTCCCACGACAGGTCCTCGCGCTCCCGGGCACTGTTGGCCGCCCGCGACTCCGCGTCGTGCCCGTCGATCTCGAGGTGGCCGAGCTCGGCGTTCGGGACGAGGACGCCGTCGTGGACGAGCGCCGACCCGATGCCCGTGCCCAGCGTCGTGACGATCACCAGGCCGGAGCGGCCCTTCGCCGCGCCGTACCGCACCTCGGCGAGGCCGGCGGCGTCGGCGTCGTTGACGACGTGCACCTCGCGGCCGGTGGCCTCGGTGAGCAGTGCGTCGGCGTCGGTGCCGATCCAGGAGGTGTCGATGTTGGCGGCCGAGCGCACGACGCCGTGGCGCACCACGCCGGGCACCGTCACGCCGACCGCGCCGGTGCACGACGGGAACTGCGCGAGCAGGTCGACGAAGACCGCGCGGACGTTCTGCGGCGTCGACTGCTCCGGCGTCCGGATCCGGACCCGCTCGGCGGCGAAGTCGCCCGCGTCGAGGTCGACCGGCGCCCCCTTGATGCCGGTGCCGCCGAAGTCGATGCCGAACGGCTGGTCGGTGATCGCCATGGCGCCAACCTAGACCGTGGCGCCGGTCGGCGGGCCTACGCGGTCCGGCCGAGGAGGCCCGTCAGGGAGCAGGGCGGACGGTGACGATGACGACGGCGTCGCTGTAGGCGCCGTGGGGGTCGTAGACGCGGATGGTGAAGGTGTCGGTGCCGTGGAAGTCGGAGTTGGGGGTGTAGGTGACGGCGCCGGTGACGGTGTTGAGCAGGATGCTGCCGTGGGCGACGCCGCTCTGGATGACGAAGGTGACCTTGTCGCCGTCGGGGTCGGTGCCCTCGATGGTCGCCGATACCGAGCGGTCCTCGTCGGTGGTCAGGGTTGCGTCGCTGGTCACGGGGGCGTCGTTGACGGGCCGGACCGTGATGACGACGGTGGCCGGTTCCGAGGAGAGCGCGGCGTCGTGGGCGCGGTAGGTGAAGCTGTCGGTGCCGTTGAAGTCCTGGTCCGGTGTGTAGGTGAAGCTGCCCAAGCTGTCGAGGGTGAGGGTGCCGTGGGCTGGACCGGTGACGACGCCGGCGATCAGTGCGTCGTCGTCCACGTCGGTGTCGTTGGTCAGGACGTTGCCGGTGGCTGGGACGTCCTCGTCGGTGGTGAAGAAGTCGCTGCGCGCGACCGGGGCGTCGTTGACTGGTCGGACGGTGACGATGACGACGGCGTCGCTGTAGGCGCCGTGGGGGTCGTAGACGCGGATGGTGAAGGTGTCGGTGCCGTGGAAGT
>JAEZKN010000215.1 GCA_023415395.1 Actinomycetes bacterium | reverse complement strand
CGACGATGCCTTCGCCTCGGCCGAAGGCAAGCGGAAACTCGGTCTCCTGGGTCAGCTTGAGGGGGAAGGGCTCGCAACTACGCAGAGGGAGGTCAGTCGTGACCTGCTTGGGCAGCTGCCCGACTCTGTAGAGGTGGCGCGGTTGCGCAGGGTCACCTCTGATCTGCGCCTCCGACACGCAGAAGCCCGCCAGGCGTCAACGGACGGGCACGGAGGGGACGAGCTTGAGCCCGGGGGAAAGCTTGAGAATGCTGCGTATCAGCTCGAAAGGGCTGAGGCTGCGCTCGAATCGTTCCCAGTCCGCATCCTCGAGGTGCACGAGCATCCCGGTTATCTGCGTGACGCACTTGCAAACGCCCAGCGACGATTGCTCATCGTGTCGCCTTGGATTCGGGCCAAGGTTGTCGACGCAACTTTCAGGCGTGCGCTGGAAGCCCTTCTAAACAATGGGGTGCACGTCTGCATTGCTCACGGAATTGACGACGGGGCGAACATGCCCGAATGGGACCGTCGAGCCGAGAAGGAGTTGCAGAAGCTCTCGGACCAATACAGCAACTTCACATTCCGGCGACTGGGCGACACGCACGCGAAGGTGTTGGTCGTCGACGACCGCTACGTGATTGTGACCAGTTTCAACTGGTTGTCATACCAAGGCGACCCCAACCGACCGTTCCGAGACGAACGCGGCACCTTGGTCACGGTCCGCGGTGAGATCGATCGGCTCTACGCAAGTTACATGGAGCGTGTGGGCCCATAGTGAGCGATGCGTAACGTGTAATGGTGCTTCGGGCCAACGGGGTCAATCAGGCCCGGGTCGCGCCTTCACGTGTCTGGCCCCCCACCCTGTGCGGCGGCCAGCCGGCGGCGGCGTCGAGCAACGAGGTTCTTCAGTCGCCAGGCCGGTACTCGCACGTAGTTCCCCGAACGGGATCGCGGGCGATCCACCCTCCGACTCGGAGCAGCGTGGCAGGGGACGGCCTGCCGACCGACGCGGTCAGGGCGGCCCGCAAATTGCTTGTTGCTGCGCAGTCTTCCGCGGTCCGGTGCGGTCTGACTGCGGCCTGAGCCGGTCATCGAAGGGCCGATCGGGTGGGCCCCAGCCCGAGAACTGCCGTCTGACCTGTATCTTTTCGCTTCCCGGGGCGGTAGCTCAGTCGGTCAGAGCAGAGGACTCATAATCCTTGGGTCGTGGGTTCGAGCCCCACCCGCCCTACCAGCAGCGTTGGATGGCATCGGCTGAGGGTGACAGGTGTTCCGGTGGAGGGGTGAGGGCCGGACCGCGTCACACCGTCGTCACACAGGCTTGTCGGTGCGGACAGCCCAGGCGTCCACTCTTGTCCGCCAGCACCAACACGGCGCAGCCCGCCCTTCCTAGGCTCACCGGGCATGAGCACCCTGTCCGAGGTCAAGACGTGGCTGGCGGAGAACCTCCCGGCGCTGATCGAGAAGTACGACGTGCCCGCGGCGGCCGTCGCCGTCCTCAAGGACGGAGAGGTGGTCGACGACGCTGCCGGCATCCTGCACAAGGGCACCGGCGTCGAGGCGACGCCCGACTCGATCTTCCAGATCGGGTCGATCACCAAGCTGTGGACGGCCACGCTGGTCATGCAGCTGGTCGACGAGGGCAGGCTCGAGCTCGACACCCCCGTGCGCACCTACCTGCCGGAGTTCCGGATCGGCGACGAGTCGGCCGCCGAGGCGATCACGGTCCGCCAGCTGCTCAACCACACCAGCGGCTTCGAGGGCGACATCTTCACCGACACCGGCCCCGGTGACGACGCGATCGAGAAGTACCTCGGGGTGCTGCACGAGGTCCCGCAGCTCTTCGCGCCGGGCGAGCAGTTCTCCTACAACAACGCCGGCTACTGCGTCCTGGGCCGCCTGGTCGAGGTGCTGCGCGAGAAGCCGTACGACGACTGCCTGCGCGAGCACCTGTTCGCACCCCTCGGCCTGACCCACGCCGCCACGAGCCCCTACGACGCCATCATGTTCCGCGTTGCCATGGGCCACATCGAGCTCGAGCCGGGCACCGGCTACCAGCCCGCGCGGTTCTGGGCGCTGGCCCGCTCGAACGCGCCGGCCGGCGCGATGCTGGCCATGCGCCCGCGCGACCTGGTCGCGTTCGCCCGCATGCACCTCGAGGACGGCAAGGCGGCCGACGGCACCCAGGTCCTCGCCCCCGGCACTCCCGCGCGGATGCACGCCCGCGAGGTCGGCCTGCCCTACCTCGGCGTCATGGGTGACTCGTGGGGCCTGGGCTTCGAGCGCTTCGACACTGCTGACGGCGCGATCATCGGCCACGACGGCAGCACGATCGGCCAGAACGCGTTCATGCGGATGGTCCCCGAGGCCGGGCTCGTGGTCGCGCTCCTCACCAACGGCGGCGACACGCTCTCGCTCTACCACGAGGTCGCCGGCCACGTGATCGCCGAGCTCTCCGACACCGAGCTGCCCGCCCTCCCGAAGCCGCCGGCCGCGCCGGAGAAGGTCGACGCCTCCCGGTTCGTCGGCACCTACTCCTCGCAGGTCGCCGACATGGTCGTCAGCCAGGACGACGACGGCCGGATCTGGATCGACCAGGTGCCCAAGGGCGTCTTCGAGGACCTCGGCGAGCAGGCCGAGCGCCACGAGCTGGTCCACTTCAGCGGAGACAGCCTGATCAACCTGGAGCCCCAGGGGGGCATCCACATCCCGCACGCGTTCGTCGGCGACGACGGCGACG
Organism: Actinomycetes bacterium; assembly: GCA_023415395.1. Lineage (GTDB taxonomy): Bacteria > Actinomycetota > Actinomycetes > Propionibacteriales > Nocardioidaceae > Nocardioides. The sequence continues at coordinate 9,519 of JAEZKN010000215.1, read as the reverse complement.
GCCACGCCCTGTACCTCCACATCGGTCGCGCCGTCCGGCGCGCCGGAGCCTGAACACGCCTGAGAACACGAGGAAACCGCCCATGAAGTTGAAGGCATCGCTCGCCATCTGCGCCACCACCGTCCTGCTCGCCGGTTGCGGCGGCGGAGGTGACGGCAAGTCCGGTGGCGGGGGAGGTGACACCGAGTACGTCGACGGTGGCACGTTCACCATGTCGCTGCCCGGTGACCCCGGCAAGCTGGACCCGCAGTCCTCCGCGAGCACCCAGCTCTTCGCCGTGAACCAGCTGGCCTACGACAACCTGCTCTTCGTCGACGGCGAGAGCGGCGAGATCAAGTCGCAGCTGGCCACGGACTGGGCGGTCGACGGCACGACGGTCACGCTCACCCTCGCCGAGGGCATCACCTGTGCCGACGGCAGCGACTTCACCGCGACGACCGTCGCCGACAACCTCGCCTACGTGGGCGACCCGAAGAACAAGAGCCCGTTCCTCGGCACCTTCCTGCCCGTCGGCGCGAAGGCCGAGGCCGACGACGCCGCCCGCACGGTCACGATCACGCTGGCCGAGCCCGCGCCGTTCGTGCTCAACGGCCTGGCCAGCCTGCCGATGGTCTGCGACTCGGGCATGCAGGACCGCAAGGCGCTCGCCGACTCGACCGCCGGCACCGGCCCCTACGAGCTCACCGAGGCCGCGCCCGGCGACCACTACACCTACCAGGTCCGCGAGGGCTACACGTGGGGTCCGGACGGGGCGACGACCGACACCCAGGGCCTGCCCGACACGATCGTGATGAAGATCGTGCAGAACGAGACCACGGCCGCCAACCTGCTCAACTCCGGTGACGTCAACGCGGCCACGATCCAGGGCCCGGACGCCAAGCGCCTCGAGGCCGCCGGCCTCTTCAGCGTCAGCACCACCGCGATGGTCGGCGAGCAGTGGTACAACCACAACGAGGGCCACGAGACCGCCGACGCCGACGTGCGGATGGCGCTCACCCAGGCGATCGACTTCGAGGAGCTCGCCTCGGTCGCGACCGCCGGCGCCGGCACCCTGGCGACGACCTTCGCCTCGCTCGACCCCTCGGCCTGCCCGGGCGACTCGATCTCCGGCGCCCTGCCCGAGCAGGACGTCGACGCCGCCAAGGCCGCGCTCGAGGGCAAGAAGCTCACCTTCCTCTACTCCAGCGCTGCCGGACCCGCGGTCGCCGCGGCCGCCGAGCTCGCGGTGCAGCAGTGGGAGGCCGCCGGCGCCACGGTGAGCGCCAAGGGCGTCGACGAGACCGCCCTGCAGGGCGCGATCTTCGGCACCGGTGACTGGGACATCGCCTGGGTCCCGCTCAACGTCAACAGCCCCGACCAGCTGGTGCCGTTCCTGTCCGGCCCCGGCCTGGCCGACGGTGGCACCAACTTCTCCGGCATCGACAACCAGGAGTACGCCGACGGCGTCGCCGCCGCCGCCGAGCTGGCCGGCACCGAGGGCTGCGACACCTGGCTCGAGGCCGAGTCGGCGCTGGTCGCCGCCGCGGACATCGTGCCGTTCGCCAACAACGCGGTGAAGACCTTCGGCAACGGCGCCGAGTTCGACTACCCGGGCACCTTCATGCCCACCAGCATCCGGATGGTGGCGAAGTAAGGCATGTCCCTGGCGAGCTCGGTCGCCCCACCGACCTCACGGGTGGGAGTCACCTCCCACCCGTGGGTCCGGTTCGGGGTTCGGCGCCTCGGCCGGCTCCTGGTGTCCCTCTGGGTGCTGGTGACGGCGTCGTTCCTCATGATCCACCTGATCCCGGGCGACCCGGTGCGGGGAGCCCTCGGGCCGACCGCACCGGCCGCCCTGGTCGCCGCCAAGCGCGAGGAGATGGGTCTGGACGACCCGCTCTGGCTGCAGTACTGGCACTACCTGCAGAACCTCTTCACCGGTGACTTCGGCACCTCGCTGATCTCCCAGCTGCCGGTCTCCGACATCGTGGCCCAGCGGCTCCCGGCCACGCTCCAGCTCGCGCTGCTGGCCTTCCTGGTCGCGGTCGCGATCGCGGTGCCGCTCGGCGTGACGATGGGCGTGCTGACCCGTCGCGGGCACGGCCGCCGCACCGAGCTCGCCTTCACCACCACCAGCGTCGTCCTCGGGACGATCCCGGACTTCCTCGTCGCCGTCGGCCTCGTCTACGTCTTCGGCGTCAACCTCGGCTGGCTGCCGGTGGCCGGCAACGACACCCCCGCGGCCTACGTCCTGCCCGTCCTCGCCCTGGCGGTCGGGCCCGCAGCGATCCTGGCCCGCATCGTCCGGGTCGAGATGGTCGCGGTCCTCGAGGCCGACTTCGTGCGTACGGCGCGCGCCAAGCGCGTCCCCAACCGCACCGTCTACCTGCGCCACGCCCTGCCCAACGCGCTGACCGCGTCGCTGACGCTCGGCGGCCTGTTGCTCAGCGCGATGGTCGCCGGCACCGTCCTGGTGGAGAACGTCTTCGCCTGGCCCGGCCTCGGCAGCACGATCGTGTCCTCGATCCTCAACAAGGACTACCAGGTCGTGCAGGCCGTGGTCCTCGTCTACGGCGCCGGTGTGCTGCTCGTGAACACCCTGGTCGACGTGGCCCTCGCGCTGCTCGACCCCCGCTCGATGATCCGGGAGGACTAGGCCCATGAAGCGCTGGCTCAGCGTCCTCCGCACGCCTCTGGGGCTGACCGCGTCCGTGCTGACCGCGGCGGTGCTGGTGCTGGCCGTCGTCGCGCCGATCCTGTGGACCGACGAGGCGGACGCCGTCGACACCGGCAACATCCTGGCGGGGCCGTCGGCCGACCACTGGGCGGGCACCGACAACCTCGGGCGCGACATCTTCTACCGCTCCTTGGTCGCCACGCGGCTCTCGGTGTCGCTCGCCCTCTCGGCGACGGTCATCGCGGTGGTGGCCGGACTGGTCCTCGGCACCGCGTCCTTCCTGCTCGGCCGCCGCACCGGGCGCCTGGTCACCGCCGGCATCAACATCGCCGTCGCCTTCCCGGGCATCCTGCTGGCGCTCTTCTTCGCGGTGATCTTCGGCGTCGGCGCGACCGGCGCGGTGCTGGCGATCGGCCTCGCCGGCGCACCGCAGTTCGGCCGCCTCACCCAGACACTCGTCGCCGGCGTCGCGTCCCGCGACTACGTCTCCGCGGCCAGGGTGGCGGGTGTCGGACGGGTCCGCATCCTGCTGCGCCACGTGCTTCCGAACGTCGCCGAGCCGCTCGCGGTCAACGCCACGATCAGCGCGGGTGGCGCGCTCCTCGCCTTCGCCGGCCTGTCCTTCCTCGGTCTCGGCGTGCAGCAGCCCCGCTACGACTGGGGCCGGCTGCTGATGGACGGCGTCTCCTCGATCTACGTGAACCCCGCCGCCGCCCTGGCTCCCGGCACGGCGGTCCTGGTCGCGGGACTGGCGTTCAACCTCTTCGGCGAGTCGGTCGCCAAGGCGCTCGGAGTCGGCGTGATCGGCGGCGTCAAGCTGCCGCCGGCCCAGCCGGCGCTGGAGACCGACGAGCCGGTCGCCGCGCAGGTGCACCACACCGGTGACGACGTCGTGCTCGACGTCCGCGACCTCGAGGTCACGTTCCCCGGCCCCCGCGGCCCGATCCGCCCCGTGCGCGGGATCTCCTTCGCCGTACGCCGCGGCGAGGCGGTCGGGATCGTCGGCGAGTCCGGCTCGGGCAAGTCCCTCACGGCGCTGGCCGTCTCGCGCCTGGTCGGCGACCCGGGTCGCGTCGACGCCACCCGCCTGGAGTTCCTCGGCCACGACCTGCGCGAGCGCGACTCCGCCGCGCAGCGCCGGATGCTCGGCACGTCGCTCTCGATGGTCTTCCAGGACCCGATGACGTCCTTCAACCCGACCCAGCGGATGGGCGGCCAGCTCGCCGAGGTGGCCCGCCACCACCAGGGAATGGACCGCAAGGCCGCGCTCGCGCGCGCCGTGGACCGGCTGCGCTCGGTGCGCATCACCGACCCCGAGCGGCGGGCGCACCAGTACCCGCACGAGTTCTCCGGCGGCATGCGGCAGCGCGCGATGATCGGCATGGGCCTGATGGGGTCGCCGAAGCTCATCGTCGCCGACGAGCCGACCACGGCCCTCGACGTCACCGTGCAGCAGCAGGTGCTCGACCTGCTGGCCTCGATCCGCGCGGCCGACGACGTCGCGCTGGTGTTGATCAGCCACGACGTCACCGTCGTCGGCGAGGTCTGCGACCGGGTGCTGGTGATGTACGCCGGCACGATCGTCGAGGACCTGCCGGCCGCCGAGCTGGCGACCGGCGCGCGGCACCCCTACACCCGTGCCCTCGTCGCGGCCGTCCCCGACATGGACACCGACCTCGACGAGCCGCTCGCCGTCATCCCGGGCCGACCCGTCGACCCGTCCGACGTCCCGGCCGGCTGCGCGTACGCCGCCCGCTGCCCGCTCGCCACCGCACGCTGCGTGGCCGAGCAGCCACCGCTGGAGACCGACGCCGCCGGGCGCCGGGTCGCGTGCTGGCACGCCGGCGAGCCGATCGACGTCGAGATCGTCGACCTCGAGGAGGTGGAGGCGTCGTGAGCAACCACTCCGGCAACGGCAACAGCAACGACCTGGTCTTCGACGAGGTCACCGTCTGCTTCGGCCAGATGACGGCCGTGGACGCGGTGAGCCTCACCGTGCCCGCGGGGCAGGTCGTCGGCCTGGTGGGGGAGTCCGGCTCCGGCAAGTCCACCCTGGCCCGCGCGGCCGTCGGCCTCGCGCCGGTCCACGGCGGCCGGATCCTCCTCGGTGGCCAGCCGGTGCCCACCAAGGGCCGCGACCGCCCGCTGCAGATGGTCTTCCAGGACCCGTACTCCTCGCTCGATCCGCGGATGAGCATCGGCGAGAGCGTCGCCGAGGCCCTGCCCCGCGGGCTCCCGCGGGGAGAGCGGAGGACCGAGGTCGCCCGCCTCCTGGAGCTCGTCCACATCGACCCGACCCGCGCCGCAGCCCGGCCCTCGGAGCTCTCCGGTGGCCAGCGCCAGCGCGTCGCGCTGGCCCGCGCCCTCGCCGGCCGGCCGAGCGTGGTCGTCGCCGACGAGATCACCTCGGCCCTGGACGTCTCCATCCAGGGTGCCGTCCTCAACCTGGTGCGCGAGCTTCAGCGCGAGCTGGGCCTCTCGATGCTCTTCATCTCCCACAACCTCGCGGTGGTCAGGTACGTCGCGTCCCACGTCGCGGTCATGCACCGCGGCCGGATCGTCGAGCAGGGGCCCACGGCCCAGGTCCTGGCCGCCCCCGACCACGACTACACGCGCGAGCTCCTGGCCGCCGTCCCCGGCGCCAAGCACGGAAAGAGGACCTGATGCCTCCCCGCATGACCATCGACGACCTGCCCGCGATCGTCGTCCCCTCCCAGCCCGCGCTGTCGCCGGACGGCTCCCGCGTGGCCTACGTCCTGCGCACCCTCGACCGCGAGGGCGACCGCAACGTCGACCAGCTGTGGACGGTGCCCGCGACCGGGGGCACCCCCCGGCGCCTGACCGTGGGCGGCAGCGACACCGCTCCGGCCTGGTCGCCGGACGGCACCTGGCTGGCCTTCCTCCGCGACGGCCAGGTGCACCTGCTGGCCGCCGACGGCGGCGAGCCGGAGCGGATCACCGACCTCCCGCTCGGTGCCGGCGCCCCGGTCTGGAGCCCGGACGGCAGCCGGATCGCCTTCACCTCCGCCGTCGACCCGGCGGGGGACCAGGACGGGACCGGCCCGCTCGTGACCACGCGGGTGGACTACCAGGCCGACGGGGCCGGCCTCTTCGGCGCCGTCCGCAGCCAGCTCCACGTCGTCGACCTCGCCACCCGCACGGTGCGCCAGGTGACCGACGGGGACCACGCCGGGCGGCCCGCCTGGTCGCCCGACGGTCGCACGCTCGCCTTCACCCGCAAGGTCGGCGAGGACAGCGACCTGACCTTCCGCACCGCCGTGCACACCCTCGACGTGGACGACCCGAAGGCACAGCCGGTGGTGGTCGCGCTCGAGGACGGCATCGCGGGCACGGTGTCCTTCGGCAACGACGGGGAGAGCCTGCTCGTCGTCGGCCACGAGACCCTCGCGCTCGGCCACGCCCACCTGCTGCGCGTGTCCCTGGCCGACGGCGCGGTGACCGACCTGGCCGGCCACCTCGACCGCAACGTGATGCCTGGCGGCCCGGCCTACCCGGGCGCCCTCCCGGTCGAGCTCGCCGACGGCCGCGTGCTGTTCGCCGTGCGCGACCAGGGCTGCAGCCACCTCCACGCCGCCCGCGACGGGGAGACCGTCCCGGTCGTCGCGGGCGCCGGCCGCGTCGTCTCCGGCCTCTCGGTCGCCGGCACGACGGCCGTCGTCGCGCTCGCCACCCCGACGTCGTACGGCGAGATCGTGGCCGTCGACCTGGAGACCGGCGCGGAGACCGTGCTCACCGACCACACCCCGGACTTCGACCTCTTCGTCCGCGAGGAGCGGACGTTCGCGATCTCCGACGGCACCGAGGTCCAGGCCTGGCTGGTCCGCGATCCCAGCATCGACGTGGAGCGCGACGGCCCGCTGCCGCTCCTGCTCGACATCCACGGCGGCCCGCACAACGCGTGGAACGCGGCGGCCGACGAGATCCACGTCTACCACCAGGAGCTCGCGGCGCGTGGCTGGGCGGTGCTGCTGGTCAACCCGCGCGGCAGCGACGGCTACGGCGAGGAGTTCTTCGACGGCGTCCGGGCCGGATGGGGCGTCAAGGACGTCCACGACTTCCTCGAGCCGCTCGACGCTCTCGTCGCCGAGGGCCTCGCCGACCCGGAGCGCCTCGCGGTCACCGGCTACAGCTACGGCGGCTTCATGACGTGCTGGCTGACCGGCTACACCGACCGCTTCAAGGCGGCGGTCGCCGGCGGCGTGGTCAGCGACCTGGTCAGCATGTACGGCCACAGCGACGACGGCCCGCTCATGGGGCGCTACGAGCTCGGCGGCACCCCCTGGGACGCGTTCGAGGAGTACGCCGCGATGTCGCCGCTCACCCACGTCGACCAGGTGTCGACGCCGACCCTGGTGCTGCACGGCCGCGACGACCTGACCTGCCCGGTCGGCCAGGCGCAGCAGTGGCACACCTCGCTGCGCGAGCGCGGCGTCGCGACCGAGCTGGTCCTCTACCCCGACGCGTCGCACGTGTTCATCCTGCTCGGGCCGCCCTCGCAGCGGATCGACTACAACCGCCGCGTGGTCGCCTGGCTCGACCAGTGGGTCGAGCGGGGCGGCCGGCCTCGCCTGGACGCCGCCCACTGGCAGCGCCGGCTGGCGGTGCTGGCGGAGAAGCACCACGTGCCGGGCGCCCAGCTCGGCATCCTCGACGGGCACGGCGGGGACTGGGACCTCGTCGACGCGGCGTACGGCGTGCTCAACATGCGCACCGGCCAGCCCGCGACGACGGACTCGGTCTTCCAGATCGGGTCGATCAGCAAGGTCTGGACCGCGACCGTCGTCATGCAGCTGGTCGACGAGGGCCGGATCGCGCTCGACACCCCGGTCGTCGAGGTGATCCCCGAGCTCCAGCTCTCGGACCCGGACGTCACCAAGCAGCTGACGATCTGGCACCTGCTCACCCACACCAGCGGCATCGACGGCGACGTCTTCACCGACACCGGCCGCGGCGACGACTGCCTGGAGAAGTACACGGCGCTGCTCGCGGACGTCGCCCAGAACCACCCGCTCGGCGCGACCTGGTCCTACTGCAACTCCGGCTGGTCGCTGCTGGGCCGGGTGATCGAGAAGCTCACCGACCAGACCTGGGACCAAGCCATGAAGGAGCGGCTGTTCACGCCGCTCGGCCTCGACCACACCTGCACGCTCGCCGAGGAGGCGATCCTCTTCGGGGCGGCCGTCGGTCACGTGCCGTCGGGGGAGGGCGAGGACGGCCAGGAGCCCACACCGGTCTGGGACCTGCCGCGATCGGTCGGCCCGGCCGGGCTGATCAAGTCCACGGTCCGCGACGTGCTCGGCTTCGCGCGGATGCACCTGTCCGGCGGCCGGGCGCCCGACGGCACGCAGGTGCTCTCGGCGGAGTCGACCGAGGCCATGACGCGCCACGAGGCGGACCTCCCCGACAAGTTCATCCTCGGCGACTCCTGGGGCCTGGGCTGGATCCGCTTCGACTGGCACGGTGAGCGCCTGGTCGGCCACGACGGCAACACGCTGGGCCAGGCCGGCTTCCTGCGACTGCTCCCGAGCAGCGACGGGGGAGGCGTCGCGGTCGCGCTGCTGGCCAACGGCGGCCACACCCGCGACCTGTACGAGGAGCTCTACCGCGAGATCTACCGCGAGGTCGCCGGCGTCGAGATGTCCACCCCGTTCGCGCCGCCGGCCGAGCCGGTCGAGGTCGACGTCGCACCGTACGTCGGCACCTACGCCCGCTCCTCGGTGCGGATGGAGGTGCTGGCCGAGGGCCCCGCCGGAGGCCCGACGCTGCGCACCACCGTGCTCGGCCCGCTGGCCGAGATGGTCCCGGACCCGGTCGACGAGTACCCCCTCGTCCCCGTCGGCCCGGCCCTGTTCGCGGTCCGGCCCCCGGGCGCGGACACCTGGGCGCCGGTCACGTTCTACGAGCTGCCGCCCGGTGAGCGCTACGTGCACTTCGGCGTGCGCGCGACCCCGAGGGTGGACTGATGGGCACGCCGCTCTCGATGGACCTCATGCTCAGCGACATCCGCGAGATGGTCGAGTGCGAGTCGCCCTCCGCTGACCTCGTCGCGGTCGCGCGGTCGGCGGACGTCGTCGCGCGCATCGGCGAGCGTCACCTCGGCGTGGCGCCCGAGCACATCGTGATCGACGGTCGCACCCACCTGCGCTGGCGGCTGGGGGAGGGACCCTCGCGCGTCCTGCTCCTGGGCCACCACGACACGGTCTGGCCGATCGGCTCGCTGGAGACCCACCCGTTCTCGGTCGAGGACTCCGCGCGCGGGGCCGTGCTCCGCGGCCCGGGCTGCTTCGACATGCTGGCCGGCGTCGCGATGATCTTCCACGCCCTGGCTGGGCTCGACGACGTCGACGGCGTGACGATCCTCCTCACCGGCGACGAGGAGCTGGGCTCGCCCAGCTCGCGGGAGCTGATCGAGGACGAGGCGCGCGCGGCCGAGGCCGCGCTGGTGCTCGAGGCCTCGGCCGACGGCGGGGCGCTCAAGACCGAGCGCAAGGGCGTGTCGCTGTACGACGTACGCGTGATCGGCCGCGCGGCGCACGCCGGCCTCGAGCCCGAGCTCGGGGTCAACGCGACCGTCGAGCTCGCCCACCAGGTGATGGCGGTCAACGCGCTCGGCCGCCACGACCTCGGCACCACCGTGACGCCGACGGCGTCCGGCACCGGCACCACGACCAACACGGTGCCCGCCGCCGGATCCTTCGCCGTCGACGTCCGCGTGCGGACGATCGAGGAGCAGGACCGGGTCGACGCGGCGATGCGCTCGCTGCGCCCGGTGCTGCCGGGTGCCGCGATCGAGGTGCACGGCGGACCCAACCGCCCACCGCTGGAGGCCACCGCGTCCGCGG
>JAEZKN010000125.1 GCA_023415395.1 Actinomycetes bacterium | reverse complement strand
ATGTAACGCCGGGTTACCTCCTCTTCCCACCACGCTGCAGACCCGTGGGAAGAGCGACTAACCCGGCGTTACATGGGCGGTCCATGGGGGCGACGCTGGGGCCCGGCCGCGCCCGGTCCTCCGGCTCTCGCTCCGTCCACCGGCTGGAGAGCCCGGGAACGACGAAGGGCCGGATCCCAGAAGGATCCGGCCCTAACGACTTCGCGTGCGCGAGGGGGGAGTTGAACCCCCACGTCCTTTCGGACACACGGACCTGAACCGTGCGCGTCTGCCTATTCCGCCACTCGCGCGTGAAGCATCCGAAGGCTATCCCAGCGCGTCGCTCTGGCCCAAACCGGGGCACCCGGGCCGGTTTCGTTACGATCGGTCAGAACCGGGGGAGCCCCCTCGCGCGGTTGGACCGGCCCCGCAGCGGGCACGACCCACCCTGACACCGGTCGGGACACGATCACAGGACTGCGGAAGGAGGCGGCGTGGGCGGACTGCAACGACTCGAGAACCGCCTCGAGCAGATGATCTCGGGGGCGTTCGCGAAGGCGTTCCGCTCCGCGGTGCAACCGGTCGAGATCTCCGCGGCCCTCCAGCGCGAGTGCGACAACAACGCCCAGATCCTCTCCCGCGACCGTCGCCTGGTGCCCAACGACTTCCACGTCGAGCTCTCCGCGACCGACCTGGAGCGGCTGGCGCCCTACGACACGGCGCTGGCCGACGAGCTGGCCCGCCAGCTCAAGACGCACGCCGACCAGCAGAGCTACGTCTTCCCCGGGCCGATCGCCATCGGGTTCGAGGAGGCCGAGGACCTCACGACGGGCCGCTTCCGGATCCGCAGCCGCGCCCAGGCCAAGGTGACGGGCAACGCCACGCACACCCAGACCCGCCGGGCGCGCGCCCTGCTCGAGGTCAACGGCACCCGGCACCCGCTGCAGGTCCCGGGGCTGGTCGTGGGCCGCGGCACGGACGCGGACCTGCGGATCAACGACCCCGGCGTGAGCCGGCGGCACGTGGAGTTCGTGGTGCACGAGAGCGAGTCGGGCCCCTCGATCCAGGTCAACGACCTGGGCTCCACCAACGGCATGCTGGTCGACGGCCACCGGATCACCTCGACCGGCGTCCGGGACGGCACCCAGGTCAAGATCGGCAACACGACCATGACCGTGCGGATCGTGGAGGCCTGAGCTTGTCCGAGCTGACCCTCTTCCTGATCAGGATCGCCTACCTGGCCATCTTGTGGATCTTCGTCCTCTCGGCGATCTCGGTCATCCGCTCCGACATGTTCGGCGCCCGCGTGCCGGAGGCCGCCCGCGGGGCGCGTGGCGACCGCGGGGGCAAGGCGCCCAAGCCACCCAAGCAGCCGGGCCGGCGGCGCGGCGCCCCGACGCACGTCTACGTCTCCTCCGGGTCGAACGCCGGCGAGCGGGTCGACCTGGACCGGGCGCCGATCCTCATCGGCCGGGGCCCGGACGCCGCGATCCGCCTCGACGACGACTACGTCTCCACCCGGCACGCGCGCATCGCCGCCTCGGGCGACCAGTGGTTCGTCGAGGACCTCGGCTCCACCAACGGCACCTACGTCGGCACGGTGCGCATCACCCAGCCGACGACGCTCTCCCTCGGCACGCAGGTCCGCATCGGGAAGACCGTCCTGGAGCTCAGGAAGTAACCCGCGATGACCGATGGCACCTCCGGCGCGCCCGCGAGCCTGCGGCTGCGGTTCGCGGCGACCTCCGACGTCGGCCGGGTGCGCAAGGACAACCAGGACTCCGGGTACGCCGGCCCCTGGCTGCTCGCCGTCTGCGACGGTGTCGGCGGCGCGGCCCGCGGTGACATCGCCTCGGCGACCGCGATCTCCCAGCTGCGCCGCATCGACGTGCCGCCCACGGCCGACCCCGACCACGACCTGCTCGGCCGGGTGGCGGGCGCCCTGCACCGGGCCCACGACCGCATCGGGGAGCTGGTCGACGAGGACCCCGCCCTCGACGGCACCAGCACCACCGCCACGCTGGCGCTCTTCGACGGCCGGCGGGTCGCGGTGGGCCACGTCGGCGACAGCCGCGCCTACCTCTACCGCGGCGGCGAGCTCACCCAGCTCACCTCCGACCACACGTTCGTGCAGACGCTCATCGACGAGGGCCGGATCACCGAGCAGGAGGCGCGGGTCCACCCGCACCGCAACCTGATCCTCCGCGCGCTCGACGGCGTCCACGAGGCCGAGCCCGACCTCTTCGTCATCGAGCTGCAGGCCGGCGACCGGCTGCTCCTGTGCAGCGACGGCGCCAGCGGCGTGCTCGACGACGCCCGGCTGGCCGACATCCTCTCCAGCGGGAGCCCGGACTACGCCGCCGTGGAGCTGGGGCGCGCGAGCCTGGAGGCCGGCAGCTCCGACAACGTCACCTGCCTGGTCGCCGACGTCGTCGTGGACGACGGCAGCCCCGCCGACCCGCCGATCGTCGTCGGCGCCGCCGCCGACACCCGGCCGCTGCGCCACCGCGGCCCGATGAGCGGCATGACCAGCC
>JAEZKN010000122.1 GCA_023415395.1 Actinomycetes bacterium | reverse complement strand
GTCGTCGACACCACGCCCGCGCAGGCCCGCACCGCCACCCTCGCCACGGCCGCCGGCATCGCCCGGTCGGTCAGCGACGGGTGGTTCGTCATCCCGGCCCACGAGGCGGCCGAGCCGACGGTCGTGCTGCCGATGGACGCGCGCGACGCGTTCCTCGCCCGGCTCGCCGGGACCGACCTCCCGGCGTACCTCTCCCTCCTCGACCCGCCCACCGCGGGCTGGCCCGAGCGCCGCGGCCCGGTCGCCGTCCTGGCCGCCGACCTGCGGCGGGGCCGGCGCAGCCGGATGGTCCTCGAGCCGTGGCCCGACTCCGGGGTGCTCGGCCAGGGTTGCGGCGTCGCGGTCGAGTTCTGGGAGGTCTCCCCCGACGGCGAGCTCGTCTCCCCGGGCACCAACCGCTACGCCCACCGCATCCCGCTCGGCACGCCCACCGTCGACACCGAGGTCGAGGGCGTGCCGGTGCGCACGCTCGCGATGATGACCGAGCCGACCGTCAACGAGTGCCGCTTCCCGGTCGACGTCGTCTACACCTGGGTCGACGGGGGCGACGAGGCCTGGAACGACGCCCGCGAACGGCGGCTGGCCGCGCTCACCGGCACCGCGCTGACGCGGGAGTCCAGCGGCCGCGCGCGCTTCCTCTCCCGCGACGAGCTGCGCTACTCGATGCGCAGCGTCCACCTCTTCGCCCCGTGGGTCCGCCGGATCCACCTGGTCACCGCCGGGCAGGTGCCGTCGTGGCTGGACACCGACCACCCGCAGGTGCGGGTCGTCGACCACCGCGACGTCCTCCCGGCCGACGCGCTGCCGACCTTCAACTCCCACGCCATCGAGACCGGGCTGCACCGGGTGCCGGAGCTCACCGAGCAGTGGATCTACCTCAACGACGACGTCTTCCTCGCGCGCCCGCTGCGCCCGGAGACGTTCTTCAGCCCGGCCGGCCAGTTCGCGGCGTTCCTCTCCGACACGACCGTCGGGCTCGAGGACGCACCCGGCGCGCCGCCGTACCTCAAGGCGGCGTGGAACAACCGGCGCCTGCTGCGCGAGGCCTTCGGCGTCACGATCACCAACAACCTCGCGCACACCCCGCACCCGCACCGGGTCTCGGTCCTGCGCGAGGTCGAGGAGCGCTTCGCCGACGCCGTCGCCGCGACCGCCCGCGCGCCGTTCCGCTCCGACACCGACGTCTCGCTGCTCAGCTCCCTGGCCCAGCACTACGGGCTGATCACCGGCTCGGCCCACCCCGGCCAGGGCGAGCTGGCCTTCGTCAACCTGAGCAACAGCGACGTCGCCCGCCAGCTCCACCAGCTGCTGCGCAGGCAGCAGGACTTCATCTGCCTGGCCGACCACCACGACTACGCGTTGCCGCCCGAGCGGGTCGAGGAGCTGCTGGCGGACTTCCTCACCGCGTACTTCCCGGTCGCCGCGCCGTGGGAGCGCTCAGGCTGATCTCAGGCCCGGCGGTCACGATGGCCGGCATGTCCCTGCGTCGTCTCGCCCTCAAGGTCGGTGTGACCGTCGCCGGCCCGCTCGTGATCCTGGCGGGCGTCGCGATGCTCGTCCTCCCCGGCCCCGGCCTGGTCGTCATCGCCGCCGGCTTCGGGCTGCTCGCGGCGGAGTACCCGTGGGCCCGCCGCCTCCTCGTGTCCGGCGGCCACGTCCTGCGCCGGCTCAAGGAGCTCGCCTTCCCGCAGGGCGGCTCCACGACCCGCAAGCTCACCGGCGTGCTCGCCACCGGCGCGGCGATCGCCGGCTCGACGGTCGCCACCGGCACGGTCACCGCCTACGTCGGCAGCGTGCTGGTCTTCTAGCGCCGACCGCTACCGCTGGGGCTCGGGGGCGCCCAGGCGCGCCTTGAGCGCGTCGATCCGCCGCTGCTTGTTCTCCAGGCGCCGGGTCAGGTTGCGGCGCACCTGCGCCACCTGGGCCGTCTGCTCGTCGAGCGCCATCGCCGCGGCGAACTCGTACATCTCGACGTACTCCTCGCGCAGCCGGGCCAGGTCGGCGATCGCCGCCTCGTCGTGGGGCTGCTCGACGAGCACGCCCATGGCCGCCCAGGTCCGGTCGGCCAGGTCGCGCAGCTGCGGGGTGATCGCGAGGTCGTCCCAGGTCACCTGGGAGCGGTTGAGCCGGGCGTCGATGAAGTCGTCGACCGGGTGCGGCGCGGACAGGTCGCCGTAGGTGATCGCCAGCTGCTCGCCGGCGCGCGTCATCGCCGCGCGCCAGTCGGCCAGCAGGTCGGCGTAGGGCACGAACGCCCGGCGGTGGCCACGGGTCGCGCGCTCGGTCTCGAAGGCGGCGTTCACCCACGCCGCGATGTTGGTGGTCTCGCGCTGGCGGCGGAAGCTCGGCGAGGTCTCGGTGAGGTACGCCGTGTCGCGGCTGCGCACCACCTCGGTCGGGTGGCGCAGCATGGTGAGCGTGGTGACCTCGGCGCCCAGCTCGCCCGCGACGCGCAGCCAGAGGTCGTGGACCCAGAACTCACGCGGGTCCTTGATGACCACCTGCGGCTGGTCGAGCTGGCCGGAGAGCCACTCCCGCAGCCGCTGCTCGACCTCGGGGGTGACCGCCTCGGCGGCCTTCTCGACCGCGGTCGGGCGGGAGTCGATGGTGCGGACGGGGATCGGGTTCAGGAGCTCCTTGTGGAACTCGGTCACCCACAGCGGCTCGTAGTAGCCGCGCGGGTTCGACTCGTCGGCCTCGACCTCGGGCTGCGGCACGTGCAGGCCGAGGCGCTTGAGGGTCCCAGCGACGCTGCTGGTGCCGCTGCGTCCGGAACCGGTGACGATCACGAGCTTCATCCGAGCCCCCTGAAGGAGAGTGCGTGCCAGCGCGGTCCCACCGGCGTGATCTCGACGCGGCGCGGGTCGAGGCCGTCGTGCCCCTCGTCGTCCGGTGCCTGGTCGCCACGGACGATCGCGACCTCGAGGCGGGACTCAGAGAGTCCTTCGGCCAGCCCCTCGCCCCACTCGACCACGGTGACCGCGTCGTCGAGGGACGTGTCGAGGTCGAGGTCGTCGAGCTCGTCGAGGCCGCCGAGCCGGTAGGCGTCCACGTGGACCAGGTCCGGCCCGCCGACGAGCGAGGGGTGGACCCGCGCGATGACGAACGTCGGCGAGGTGATGTCGCCGCGGACGCCGAGCCCGGCACCGACCCCCTGGGTGAACGTGGTCTTGCCCGCGCCGAGCTCACCGCTGAGCACGACCAGGTCCCCGGCGCCGAGCTGGCCGGCGAGCGAGCGGCCGAGGTCGCGCATGGCGTCGGCGTCGGGCACCTGCACGACGTGGGTGCGCAGCGGCCGGCGCAGCTCGACGTTCGGCGACTCGCGCGCGATCTCGCGGAAGCCCTGGCGCTCCCAGAACCTCCGGGTCTGCGGCAGCTCCTCGCGGGCGACCACCGTCAGGTCGTCGGAGCCCTCGGCCGCCTCGACCGCGGCCTCGATGAGTGCCGCCGCGATCCCGTGGCCCTGCGCGTCCGGGTGCACGCCGAAGCGGCGGAGGTAGGTCGTGCTGCCGACCGGGTCGAGCACCAGCGCGCCCACCGGCGTGCCGTCCAGGCAGGCCAGCAGGCCGCCGCCGGCGGCCAGGTGGGCCGCCATCGACTCCTCGGTCTCGGTGAGCGCGGCGGCCGGCGGGTCGAGCGGGGGACGCGCCGCGAAGGCAGCGCGCACGACGGAGTGCACCTCTGCCGCCGACTCCGGGCCGACGCGCCTGACCTCGACCGTCACGCGACGGCCCCCGTCGCGGCCAGTAGCCGGTCGAGCTCGCCGTTGACCTCGTCGGCGCGCTCCAGGACGACCATGTGGCCGGCTCCGTGGCACTCCAGCAGCTCGGAGCCGTCGATGCGGCTGTGCAGCTTGCGGCTGTGGCCGATCGAGGTGAGCTTGTCGTCGGTGCCGCAGATGACGGTGGTGGGCACCTTGGCCAGCACGCCGACGTGGTCGAACTTGTCCATCGCGCTGAAGCCCGGGAAGAACTCCGCGACCACCTCGAAGGGCGTCTCGGAGAGCATCCGGTCGACGAACGCGACGTAGCTCGCCGGCACGTCGTCGCCGAACGCGAGCTCGTCGGTGGCGACCAGGGCGACGTTGCGGCCGACGCGGCGCAGGCCGTCGACGACGCGGTGGCCGCGCGCGAGCGTGCGGACACCGCGGTGCAGGACGCCCGAGGAGCCCCAGCCCGGGACCATCGGGAAGAGGATGCGGCTCGGGTCGAGGCCACCGGCGGTCGTCGAGACGAGCGCGACGCCGACGACCTTGTCGCCGAGGAGCTCGGGGAACTGCTCGGCCAGCGCGACGATCGTCATGCCGCCCATCGAGTGCCCGACGAGGACCACGGGCCCGTCGGTCACCGCGTCCAGGACCGCGCGGAGGTCCCGGCCCAGCTGGTCGATGGTCGCGTTGCCGACCGGCGAGCGGCCCGAGCGGCCGTGCGAGCGCTGGTCGTAGTAGACCGCGCGGAGCCGCCCGCGGAAGTGCTCGCGCTGGAAGTGCCAGCAGTCGAGGTTGAGGGCGTAGCCGTGGCAGAAGACCAGGGTGACCGGGCTGTCGCCACCCTCGGGCTCGTCGACCTCCACGTGCAGCGGCGTGCCGTCGTCGGCCACCACCGTCACCGGGTCCGAGCGCAGGCTGCCGAAGCCCGGGTCGTCACCGCCGCGACCGGTGATGCGGCGGCGCTGCAGGGCCGCCG
>JAEZKN010000100.1 GCA_023415395.1 Actinomycetes bacterium | reverse complement strand
CCCGAGGTCTGCGACGGCGTCGACAACGACTGCGACGGCGTCATCGATCTCCCGAGCTGCCTCTGCAAGGACGGCGACACCCAGACCTGTTACACCGGCGACCCGGCCACGCTCGGCATCGGCGTCTGTCACGGCGGCGTGCAGACCTGCAACCTCGAGGGCGCGTGGGGGGAATGCGTCGGCGAGGTGACGCCCACCACCGAGATCTGCGACGGCCTCGACAACGACTGCAACGGCTCGAAGGACGAGGGCCTCGGCTCCACGACCTGCGGCCTCGGCATCTGTCAGGTCACCGTCGACAACTGCGTGAACGGCGTTTTGCAGCGCTGCACGCCGGGCGAGCCGCTGATCGAGAAGTGCAACGGCGTCGACGACAACTGCGACGGCACCATCGACGAGGAATGCAAGTGCCTCGATGGCACCCAGCAGAGCTGCTACACGGGCCCGCCCAACTCGCTCAACGTCGGTGAGTGCAAGCCCGGCACGCAGATCTGCAACGCGGGTCAGTGGGGCCCGTGCGAGAACCAGATCCTGCCCGGCGTCGAGACGTGCAACGCCAAGGACGACGACTGCGACGGCACCGTCGACGACGGCCTCGGCACCTCGGTGTGCGGCACCGGCGAGTGCCAGCGGGTCACGGCCAACTGCGAGGGCGGCCTCCCGCAGACCTGCACGCCCGGCCTGCCCTCCACCGAGGTCTGCGACGGCAAGGACAACGACTGCAACGGCGAGGTCGACGACGGCCTCGGCACCGTCACCTGCGGCATCGGCGCGTGCCTCAACACCGTGCCCTTCTGCAAGAACGGGCTGCCCAACGTGTGCAACCCGCTCCCGCAGCAGGTCGAGGTCTGCGACGGCATCGACAACAACTGCAACGGCGCCATCGACGACGGCGACCCCGGCGGCGGCGGCACCTGCGCCACCGGCCAGCAAGGCGTCTGCGCGCCTGGCACGCAGCACTGCGTGGGCGGCTCGATCCAGTGCGTGCAGAACACGCAGCCCAGCGCCGAGACCTGCGACGGCAAGGACAACGACTGCAACGGCATGGCCGACGACGGGAACCCGGGCGGCGGCCAGGCCTGCAACACCGGCAAGCTCGGCGTCTGCTCGGCCGGCACGACGGCGTGCTCGAACGGCGGCATCGTCTGCAACCAGAACGTGCAGCCCAGCGCCGAGACCTGCGACGGCAAGGACAACGACTGCAACGGCGCCGTCGACGAGGGCAACCCCGGCGGCGGCCTCGCCTGCACCACCGACAAGCTGGGCGCCTGCGCCGCCGGCACGACAGCCTGCGTGAGCGGCGCCGTCGTCTGCAACCAGAACGTCTCGCCGACCGGCGAGGTCTGCGACGGCATCGACAACAACTGCAACGGCACCGTCGACGAGGGCAACCCCGGCGGCGGCCTCGCGTGCAACACGAACCTCCAGGGCGTGTGCCAGCCGGGCACCACCGCGTGCACGAACGGCGCCATCGTCTGCAACCAGAACGTGCAGCCCAGCGCCGAGACCTGCGACGGCAAGGACAACGACTGCAACGGCATGTCGACGACGGGAACCCGGGCGGCGGCCAGACCTGCAACACCGGCAAGCTCGGCGTCTGCTCGGCCGGCACGACGGCGTGCTCGAACGGCGGCATCGTCTGCAACCAGAACGTGCAGCCCAGCGCCGAGACCTGCGACGGCCTCGACAACAACTGCGACGGTCAAATCGACGAAGGCGTCAAGACCACCTACTACCGCGACGCCGACGGCGACGGCTTCGGCAACCCGAGCATCACCACGCAGGCGTGCACGCAGCCCGCCGGCTTCGTCGCCAACAACACCGACTGCAACGACAGCAACGCGGCGGTGCACCCGGGCGCCACCGAGGCGTGCAACGGCGTCGACGACAACTGCAACGGCACCATCGACGAGGGCGTCAAGACCACGTACTACGCCGACGCCGACGGTGACGGCTTCGGCAACGCCGCGTCGAGCACGCAGGCGTGCTCGCAGCCCGCCGGCTTCGTGACGAACAACACCGACTGCAACGACTCGGCCGCCGCCGTGCACCCGGGCGCCACCGAGGTCTGCAACGGCGTCGACGACGACTGCGACGGCACCATCGACGAGGGCGTGAAGAACACGTACTTCGCCGACGCCGACGGCGACGGCTTCGGCAACCCGAGCGTCACCACGCAGGCGTGCACCCAGCCCCCGGGCTACGTGACGAACAACACCGACTGCAACGACACGAGCGGCGCGGTGCGGCCCGGCGCGCCCGAGGTCTGCAACGGCATCGACGACAACTGCAGCGGCGCGGTGGACGAGGGCAACCCGGGCGGCGGCGTCGCCTGCAACACCGGCAAGCAGGGCGTCTGCAACCCGGGCACCACGGCGTGCACCAACGGCGCGCTCGCCTGCAACCAGAACGTGCAGCCCACCGCCGAGGTCTGCGACGGCCTCGACAACAACTGCGACGGGACCGTCGACGAGGGCGTCAAGACCACCTACTTCGCCGACGCGGACAGCGACGGCTTCGGCAACCCGAGCGTGGCCACGCAGGCGTGCACCCAGCCCGCCGGCTTCGTCACCAACAGCGCCGACTGCAACGACGGCAACGCGGCCGTGAAGCCGGGCGCGACGGAGACCTGCAACGGCGTCGACGACAACTGCAACGGCACCATCGACGAGGGCGTGAAGAAAACGTACTTCTCCGACGCCGACGGCGACGGCTTCGGCAACGCGCGCGTGAC
>JAEZKN010000084.1 GCA_023415395.1 Actinomycetes bacterium | reverse complement strand
GTCCCGGTGACCGCCGTGCTCGACCCCGGCCCGCCGGTCGACGCCGTCGCCGCAGCGGGCCGGCACGCCGGCCTGGTGGTCGTCGGCCGCTGTCCGGAGTCCCGGCGCACGCACCCCTACGTCCGGTCGGTGACCGGAGGCGTCGGTGCCCGCCTGTCCGCTCCGGTCGTGTCGGTGCCGGACGGCTGGACGGTGCGCCGGGCGCGTCCGACCGTGGTCGTCGGCATCGACGAGCCCGGCCGCAGCGCCGACGTGCTGCGCACCGCCCTCGAGGCCGCGCACGAGCTGGACGCTCGCCTCGTCGTGCTCACGACCTGGTGGCGCACCCCGCTCGCCAAGGTCACCGACCGCGGGTGGCCGCAGCAGCTGGAGGCGGCCATCCTCGGCGTGCTCGACCGCGTGGGCACCGGCTACGAGGACGTGCCCGTCGAGGTGCACGTGCGCAACCACCGCCCCGGCGAGGCGCTGCTCGTGGCCTCGCTGACCGCCGACCTGCTCGTGCTCGGCCGGCACGCCAGCCTGGTGCCCTCCGGGTCGCACCTCGGCCCGGTCGCCCGCTCCGTCGTGCGCGAGGCGTCGTGCCCCGTGCTGCTGGCCGTCCCGCGCCACCACCACGGGGTGGTGGCCGCCGCCGGCTGAGCCCGCCCCTGGACCCGGGGTGGAGGATGGGGCCCGTGATCGTGCTCGACGGCGGCCTCTCCACCGCGCTGGAGGCCCAGGGTGCCGACCTCTCCGGCGCGCTCTGGACCGCACGCCTGCTGGCCGAGGAGCCGGAACGGATCGCCGAGGCGCACCGCGCCTTCTACCGCGCCGGTGCCCGGGTCGCGACGACGGCGAGCTACCAGGCCAGCCCGGAGAACCTCGGCGACGACGCGCCCCGGCTGCTCGCGCGCAGCGTGGCGATCGCCCGCGAGGTGCGCGACGAGCTGGGCGGTGACCGTCTCGTCGCCGCCTCGGTGGGCCCCTACGGCGCCGTGCTCGCCGACGGCTCGGAGTACCGCGGTCGCTACGGCGTCAGCGCGGCCCGGCTGCGCGAGTTCCACCTGCCTCGCCTCGAGCTGCTGGCGGCCGCCGGCCCGGACCTGCTGGCGGTCGAGACGGTGCCGGACGCCGACGAGGCCGAGGTGCTCGTGGCCCTGCTGGACGAGATCGGCCTGCCGTCGTGGTTCAGCTACGCGGTCCGGGGCGACACCACGTGCGCGGGACAGCCGCTCGCGGAGGCGTACGCCGTGCTCGCCGACAGCAGCGCACTGGTCGCCGCCGGCGTGAACTGCTCGGCGCAGGAGGACGTGCTGGGCGCCGTACGCACCTCGGTGGCGGTGACCGGCCTGCCGGCGGTGGCCTACCCGAACCGCGGCGGGAGCTGGGACGCGGCCGCCCGGAGATGGGCGTACGCCGACGCGCTCGACCTCGACCTGGTCGAGGACTGGGTGCGCGCCGGCGTCACGCACGTCGGCGGGTGCTGCGGCACCGGCCCGGACGACGTCGCCGCGTTGGCCGAGCGGGTCGCCGCGCTCAGCTGACCTCGACCTCGACCACGCCCGGCACGGTGTGCGCGACGACGTGGGCGAGGGACCGCTCGGCGGCGCCGTCGGGACCGCTGACGTGCACGGTGCCCTCCTCGACCTCGACCAGCCAGTCGTCGTGCCCGAGGTCGGCGAGCAGGCCGTCGATGTCGGCCGCGATCACGTCGTCGGCACGGGCCAGGGCCTGGACGATGTCGCTGCGGCTGAGCACGCCGAGCAGCCGGCCCCGGTCGTCGACGACCGGGAGGCTCTTGGCCGAGGTCACGGTCATCATGTCGACGGCGGTCGCGACGTCGTCCTCGACGCGCACCGACACGGCGGCGCGGGTGTAGACCTCGTCCACCACGTGGGGGGCGAAGAGCGGGCGCATCTCGACCGGCCGCTCCTGGGCACGGGGGTCGCGGGCCACGAGGTCACGGATCAGGTCGGCCTCGCTCACGATGCCGAGGAGCCGGTTCCAGCGGTCGACGACCGGGAGGGAGGTGATGCCGAGGTCGGCGAGGCGGGTGAGCGCCTCCTTGATGCCGGTCTCGGGCGTCACCGTCGCGGGGTCGGGCGTCATCAGGTCACGGACGAGCATCGCTGGCTCCTTCGGTCGGTCGAGCGCTCCAGATCCGGCGACCGGTCACGGTGTCGGGGCGGAGGCGCACGAACTTGCTGTGCGGGTTGACCGGCCAGACCCTCATCTCCATGAGGGTGTCCGGTACGTCATCGGCGTCGACGAGCTCGGCCGTGCCCCGCACGACCACGCTCCAGGCGCCCTGGCCGTCGGGCTCGACGCGGTCGACCTCGGCGACCAGCGCGGCACCGTCGCACTGGCGGGCCAGCGCCGTGCCCGGCTCGGTCCGGAACCAGAGGGAGCCGCCGTCGACGGAGTAGTTGACCGGCACGAGCGCGAGCTCCTCGGGCCCCTGCCACGCCACGCGGGCGATGTCCGCGCCCTCGAGCAGGGCCCAGCAGTCGTAGGCGACGAGTGTCGCGACGTTGTGGTGGGTGGTCATGTGCACACGGTCTCCTGCGACGCGTGCGCGGACCAGTCCGATCCGTCCCGAGAGTCCGGGACCAACGACCCTGCGCGGCGCCGGCCCGACGGCGCAGAGTGGGAGGCGAGGAGAGGTGATCACGATGACCGGATTCGACGTCCTGGTCGCCGTCGGGCCCGACGGTGTCCACGAGGGTGCGCTGGACCTGGCTGCGGCCGAGGCGGGGCGACGGGGCACCGGAGTCCTGCTGCTGCACGTGGTGCACGGCGCGGGGGAGACCCAGGAGCTGGACCACGCGCTGACCGAGGTGGGCCGGCAGGTGCTGACCGCCGCCGCGGGCCGCCTCGAGGGCCGGGTCCCCTACACCACCGAGATCGCGACCGGGCCGGTCGCCGCGACCATCGCCGAGCGCGTCGCGGCCGACGGCCTGGTCGTGCTGGAGCGCCGCGACGTCGGCACCATGGAGCGGCTGCTCACGATGTCGGTCTCGACGCGGGTCGCCGCCCAGGCGCACGCGCCGGTCGTCGTCGTCCCGGCGGGCTGGACCTGGCCGCTCGAGGAGCAGCCGGTGACCGTCGCCGTCGACGAGCCCCTCCGCGTCGACGCCCAGGTGGAGGCCGCGCTGGCCGCGGCCCGTTCCGCCAAGCAACGCCTCGTGGTGCTCCACGCGGTCTGGCTGGCCGAGCCGTACCAGGACATCGCCTTCGGCCACGACACCCGGGCCCGCTGGGTGGCGGAGGCCGAGTCCGCCCTCGCGCACTCCCTGACCGGGCTCGGGGCCGAGGGTGACGTCCCCGACGACATCGACGTCGACGTCCAGTGGCGGCGCCCGGTCGACGCCCTCGTCCGCGCCACCCGCTCGTCGGCGCTGCTCGTGCTCGGGCGTCGGCCCGGCCACCTCGGCGTCCACCTCGGCTCGCTCACCCGCACGGTCCTCCGGCACGCCGAGGGCCCGGTCATGGTGGTCGACCGGTCATGAGCGACACCCCGGACCTCGAGCAGCCGGTCGTCATCCTGGACGATCAGGAGTGCTGGGACCTGCTCGCCGGTGAGAGCTTCGGACGCCTCGGCTACCGGCTGGTCGACGAGATCCACGTCGTGCCGGTCAACTACGCCGTGCACGAGCGGCTGCTCGCTGTCCGCACCAGCGCCGGCAACAAGCTGCTGGCCGCCGAGATGGGTGCCGACGTGGGGTTCGAGATCGACGGCTTCGACTCCTCCGACCTGGCCTGGTCGGTGCTGGTGCGCGGGCACCTGCGCCGGCTCGACGAGCAGCACGCACGGCTGCTCGAGGAGCGGGTGCCCTCGTGGGTGCCGATGCTCAAGTACGAGGTGCTCGAGGTCGTGCCGGAGACCGTGACGGGGCGCCGCTTCCTGATCCAGCGGGACTGACGGGGCGGATCTGCTCCGCGCGCAGCCAGCCCTGGTGCGCCTCGACCTCGTGGTGCCCGCCGCCGGACGCCCACGCCACCCACGCCAGCCACTCGGCGCCGCCGACCGCGGGCAGGCCCCACCAGAAGAGCAGCAGGCCGGGGTGCACGTCGAGCGAGTCCGGCCCCAGCCGCACCAGCACGTGCCGCGGCGCGCGTGGCGCCGGGGGAGGCCCGCTGGCACTGACGTGCTCGGGCCGGGTCCAGCCCACCCGCCCCCCCCGCGTCCCCGT
>JAEZKN010000041.1 GCA_023415395.1 Actinomycetes bacterium | reverse complement strand
TAATACGCCCCCGCCGCGCGCCGGGGGGGGGGGGGGGGGGGCACGGCTTCTGGCGAGCCATCACCATTGAGCAGACGGCCGCGGCCATCCGGCTCACCGTCACCGCGGCGTTCGCGGTGACCGCTGTCAACATCGTCATCGGGACCATGATCGCCTGGGTGCTGGTCCGCGACCGGTTCTGGGGCAAGGGGCTGCTCGAGCTCGTCATCGACATCCCCTTCGCGCTGCCGACGATCGTCGCGGGACTCGTCCTGCTGTCCCTCTACGGCAACGAGAGCCCGCTGGGCCTCCACTTCGCCAACACGGAGTGGTCGGTCTACCTGGCGTTCCTCTTCGTGACGCTGCCCTTCATCGTGCGGACGGTGCAGCCGGTGCTCGAGGAGCTCGACCCCGAGCTCGAGGAGGCTGCGGCGTCACTGGGCGCGAGCCGGTTCACGACGTTCCGGCGGGTCATCCTGCCGGCGCTCGTGCCGGCGATCGCCGCGGGCGCCGCGCTCTCCTTCGCCCGGGCGGTGGGGGAGTACGGCTCGCTGGTGCTGCTGTCGGGCAACCTGCCGTTCACCTCCGAGGTGACGTCGGTCCGCATCCTCAGCGCCATCGAGAACGACAACCGGGCCTCGGCCGCGTCCATCGCGACGCTGCTGCTGATCATCTCGCTGCTGGTGATCGTCCTGCTCGACGTCGTCCAGCGGAGGGTGGCGCGCCGTGGCTGAGCGACACCGCTACCCCAAGGGGCCGATGACCTACGTGCTGCGGCTCATCGTCATCGCCTACCTCTTCCTGCTCGTGATGTGGCCGGTCTCGCTGGTGGTCACGAACACGTTCGAGAACGGCGACCAGGCGCTGCGCTCGATCCTCGAGGACCCGGACATGCAGTCCGCGTTGCGCCTGACCCTGGTCGCCGCGGTCGCGGCCACCGTGATCAACACGATCTTCGGTGTGAGCGTCTCGCTGCTGCTCGCGCGCAACGAGTTCCCCGGCAAGCGGGTCGTCAGCGCGCTGGTGGACCTGCCGCTCGCGGTCTCCCCGATCGTGGTCGGCCTGGCGCTCGTGCTGGTCTACGGCGGGCGCAACGGCTGGCTCGGCCCGACGTTGGAGGGATGGGGCTTCCAGGTCATCTTCTCCACCCCCGGCATCATCATGGCCACGGCGTTCGTGTCGTTGCCGCTGGTGATCCGCGAGGTCGTGCCGGTGCTCCAAGAGCTCGGGAACGAGCAGGAGCAGGCCGCCCAGAGCCTGGGTGCCAGCGGGTGGCAGACCTTCTGGCGCATCACGCTGCCGAGCATCAAGTGGGCGGTCATCTACGGCGTGGTGCTGACGATGGCCCGCTCGCTCGGTGAGTTCGGCGCCGTCAAGGTCGTCTCCGGCAACGTGCTCGGTGAGACCCGCACAGCGACGCTCGCGGTCGAGGAGAAGTACCTCAACTTCGACCAGGAGGGCGCGTACGCGATCGCCTTCCTCCTCGCCAGCGTCTCCGTGCTCGCCATCCTCGTGGTCTTCGTGCTCCGTTCGCGCGAAGCCCGCCGCTGAAAGGTCTGTGAAGCTGTCATGAGTATCGACGTCACGGGCATCACCAAGCGCTACGGCGACTTCGTGGCCCTCGAGAACATCAACCTCTCCCTCCCCACCGGCCAGCTCACCGCGCTGCTCGGGCCCAGCGGCGGAGGCAAGACCACCCTGCTGCGCATCATCGCGGGACTCGAGACCCCCGACACCGGGTCGGTCGTCATCGAGGGCACCGACGCGACCAAGCTGCCGGTGCAGAAGCGCAACGTGGGCTTCGTGTTCCAGCACTACGCCGCGTTCAAGCACATGTCGGTGGCGCGCAACGTCGCCTTCGGCCTCGAGATCCGCAAGCGGCCCAAGGCCGAGGTCAAGGCCCGGGTGGAGGAGCTGCTCTCCCTGGTCCACCTCAGCCAGTTCGCCCACCGGCTGCCCGCCCAGCTCTCCGGCGGCCAGCGCCAGCGGATGGCGCTCGCCCGCGCCCTGGCGGTCGAGCCCACCGTGCTGCTGCTCGACGAGCCGTTCGGCGCGCTCGACGCGAAGGTCCGCAAGGAGCTCCGCGACTGGCTGCGCCGGCTGCACGACGAGGTCCACGTGACCACGGTCTTCGTCACCCACGACCAGGAGGAGGCCCTCGAGGTCGCCGACGAGATCGTGGTCATCAACGACGGCCGGGTCGAGCAGGTCGGGTCGCCGGACCAGCTCTACGACGAGCCCGCCAACGACTTCGTCATGAGCTTCCTCGGCGAGACGACCAGCCTGGGCGGCGTACTGCTGCGGCCGCACGACATCGACATCTCGACCAGCCCGCGTGACGCGGGTGCGGCCGAGGGGGTCGTCTCCCGGGTGCTGCGGGTCGGCTTCGAGACGCGGGTGACCGTGCTGACCGACGACGGGGACGAGGTCAACGTCATCCTGACGCGCACCCAGGCCCGCCAGCTCGGCATCGACCAGGGCGTGCGCGTGTGGGTTCACCCCACCCCGGGCGCGACCACGGTCCCGCAGGCGGTCGCCGCCGTCGGCTGACGCAGCCCTCCCCAACGCCGAGCCGGCGCAGTCCCCGTTGGGGCTGCGCCGGCTCGCGTGCGCTCAGCGGTAGTTGGTGAACTGCACCGCGAAGTCGTAGTCCTGGGCCTTGACCAGGGCCTGCACGGCCTGGAGGTCGTCACGCTTCTTCGACGAGATGCGCAGCTCGTCGCCCTGGATCTGCGCCTTGACGCCCTTGGGGCCCTCGTCACGGATCAGCTTGGTGATCTTCTTGGCGTCCTCGGAGGAGATGCCCTCCTTGAGCGTGATGCCGATCTTGGACTGCTGACCGGACTGGCGCGGCTCGGAGGCGTCGAGGATCTTCAGGCTCTGCTGCCGCTTGACCAGCTTGTCCTTGAAGACGTCGAGGACGGCGGTCGCGCGGTCGTCGGCCGAGGCGGAGATCTCGATCGCCTGCTCGCCCTTCCACTCGATCGTCGCGCCGGTGCCCTTGAAGTCGAAGCGGGTCGCGACCTCGCGCGCCGCCTGGCCGAGCGCGTTGTCGACCTCCTGGCGATCGATCTTGCTGACGATGTCGAACGACGAGTCGGCCATCTGCACTCCTTCGGTCTGGTTTTCGTGTGCCGGACGGGCTGCGCTATTCTTCCGTCTTGTTCTCGCCCGGCCAAACGGCCACGGCGCGACACCCCTGGCAGGTTGCCCGAGCGGCCAATGGGAGCGGACTGTAAATCCGTCGGCTTTGCCTTCGAAGGTTCGAATCCTTCACCTGCCACACGGGACGAGGGCCCCGCACCGGACACGGTGCGGGGCCCTCGGTGTCTCCGGGGGGCTCTCGGGGTGCGGGCGGGGCGCCACCGGGTTTAACATCGTCGTGTGGCGATGAAAACGCTGGTCGACGATGAGCGTCGGCTCGAGCCCACCGCGGCGCTCTTCCGCGTCCTGGGCGAGCCGGCCCGGTTATCGATCCTGCGCCACCTCGAGCTCGGGCCGCACCGTGTGGTCGACCTGGTCGAGCACCTCGGCCTCGCCCAGTCCACGGTGTCCCAGCACCTCGCCGTGCTGCGGGAGGGCGGGCTGGTGACCTCGACGCCGCAGGGGCGGGCCTCCGTCTTCGCGCTCGTCGAGGGCGTCCCGCTCGGCGCGGTCTTCGCGGCCGCCGACCGCGTGCTGGGGGAGGTCGGCTGATGGGCGCGGGACACGGGCACTCCCACGGCGGTCACGCCGGCGGCCGGCACCGCTGGCGGCTGGCGACGGCGTTCGGCCTGGTCGGCACGTTCTTCGTGGTCGAGCTGGTCTTCGGCCTGCTGTCCGGATCGCTGGCGCTGATCTCCGACGCCGGCCACATGGCGGCCGACGTCGTCGCGCTCGGCGCGGCGCTCGCGGCCACCAAGATCGCCACCCGGCCGGACACGACCGGCCGCCGGACCTACGGGTCCTACCGCGCCGAGATCTTCGCCTCCGGCCTCACCGTCCTGATCATGCTGGGCGTGGCGGCCTACGTCGTCGTCGAGGCGATCGGCCGCCTCGGTGCCCGGGTCGAGGTCGAGGCCGGCCCGATGCTGGTCGTCGGTGCGATCGGCCTGGCGATCAACGTCGTCTCCATGGTGCTGCTGCGCGGCGGCGCGGAGGAGTCGCTCAACGTCAAGGGCGCCTACTACGAGGTGGTGGCCGACGCGGCCGGCAGTGTCGGCGTGGTCGCCGCCGGCGTGCTCGTCGTCCTCACCGGCGACGGCTGGTGGGACACCGTCGTCGCCGTCGCGATCGGCGCGTTCGTCGCGGTGCGCGCCGTCCTGCTCGGACGCGAGGTGCTCGCGGTCCTCGGGCAGCACGTCCCGCAGGGGATGACCGTCGACGAGCTTGTCGACGACCTCGCCGGCGTACCGGGCGTCGCCGACGTGCACGACCTCCACGTGTGGACGCTGACCTCGGGGATGCACGTCGCCACCGCCCACCTCGTGCTCGCCGACGGCGGGGACGCGCAGGCCGTCCTGGACGGCGCTCGGCGCGTGCTGCGCGAGAAGCACGCGGTCGAGCACGCCACGCTGCAGGTCGAGGCCCGGGTGACCCGCGAGTGCGAGGAGACGACCTGGTGACCGTCCTGGTGACCGTCTGCGCGATGACCCCGGAGCACTGGGTCGAGGTCGAGCGCGTCTACGCCGCCGGCATCGCGACCGGGCACGCGACCTTCGAGGCCGCGCCGCCGTCGTGGGAGCAGTTCGACGCCGGCCGGCTGCCCGGTCAGCGCCTGGTCGCCGTCGAGGAGGGCCGGGTCGTGGGGTGGGCGGCGGCGTCGCGGGTCTCCGACCGCCGCGTGTACGCCGGGGTGGTCGAGCACTCCGTCTACGTGGACCCGGCCGTGGCCGGCCGTGGGGTCGGGCGCCTGCTGCTGGAGGCGCTCGTGGCGTCGACCGAGGCGGCCGGGATCTGGACGATCCAGTCCGGCGTCTTCCCGGAGAACGCCGCCAGCCTCGCGCTGCACCGGGCTGTGGGCTTCCGCGAGGTGGGCGTGCGGGAGCGGGTCGGCCAGATGACCTACGGACCGATGGCCGGGCGGTGGCGCGACGTCGTGTTCGTCGAGCGGCGCAGCGACCGGGTGGGCCTCAGCAGCGGATGAGCACGTCGCGGGTGAGGTCGGCGACGGTCCGGTAGCCGTTGAGGCCCATCGTCAGGTCGGTCTCGGCGAGCAGGCAGGAGAGCACGAACTCGATGCCCGCCGTGCCGCCCAGCACCGCGCCGTACCCGTAGGGCCGGCCGATGCCGACCGCGGTCGCCCCGAGCGCGAGGGCCTTGACGACGTCGACACCCGACCGGACGCCGGAGTCGAAGAGGACGGGCAGACCCTCCGCGGCGTCGACGACGGCGGGCAGCATCTCGAGCGCCGGGGCGCTGCCCGCCTGGCGGCCGCCGTGGTTGGAGCAGTAGATGCCGTCGACGCCGGCGTCCTTGGCCCGGCGCACGTCGTCGGGGTGGCAGATCCCCTTGAGCAGCAGGGGGAGCTCGGTGAGGTCGCGCAGCCAGGCCAGGTCGTCCCAGCCCAGGGTGGGGTTGCCGAAGCTCATCGCCCAGTGGATGGTGGCGGCGCCCGGGTCCTCCTCCGGCGGCGCCTGGAGCCGCGACCGGAACACCGGGTCGCTGAGGTAGTTGGCCAGGCAGTAGCCGCGCAGCTGGGGGAACGTCGCGTGCTGCAGGTCGCGCGGGCGGTAGCCCAGCGTCCAGGTGTCGAGGGTGACCACGATGCCGCGGTAGCCGGCCGTCTCGGCCCGGCGCACGAGGCTCTCGGCGACCTCGCGGTCGTTGGGCGTGTAGAGCTGGAAGAAGCCCGGGGTGTCGCCCATCGCGGCGGCGACGTCCTCCAGCGGGTCCTGCATCAGCGTCGAGCCGACCATCGGCACCCCGCTGGTCGCGGCCGCCGCGGCCGCGGCGAGGTCGCCGTGCTCGTCGTCGGTCATCACGCCGAGCACGCCGATCGGCGCCAGGAAGACCGGCGTCGGCAGCGTGATGCCGAAGAGCTCGACCGACAGGTCACGCTCGGCCGCCCCGGACAGCATCCGCGGGAGGATGCCCCAGCGCTCGAATGCCGTGACGTTGCTGCGCTGGGTGTGCTCGTCGCCCGCGCCGCCGGCGACGTAGTCCCAGAGCCGGTGCTCCATCTTCTGCTGGGCCGCGGCCTCGAGGCCCGCGAACGTGAGCGGGTACGCCGGCAGCTCACCGCCCAGCCCCGCGAGGTAGAGCCCGAGCTGGAAGTCGGCGTAGTTCGGCATGCGGGTATCCAACCACCCGCGACCGGTCAGGCCGAGGCGTCGAGGACCGCTCGCCACGACGCGTCGACGGCGGCCGCGAGCAGCTCGACGTCGGGGGTGCTGCCGGCGTCGGCGGTGATGCCGAAGGTGAGCGTGTCGAGGTAGCTCAGCACGACGAAGCCCAGCCGGACGCGGTCGGCGATCGGCACCACCGGCAGGAGCTGGCGGACCGGGCGGCCGAGGCAGCGCAGCGGTGACCGCGGCCCGGGCACGTTGGTGGTGACCGTGGTGACCTGCTGCTGCGGCAGCCGCAGCGTCGTCCTCATCCCCAGCCGCAGCAGTGGGAAGGGGACCAGTCCGGCGAGGGCCTGGAGGGCGACCCCGGCCTCGGGCTCGTGGGACCGGCGCAGCCCGGCGACCCGCTCGTGGACGCTCCGCACCCGTTCGGGCGGGTCGTCGACCTCGACCGGCAGCAGCGAGAGCATCAGCGTGACCTGGTTGTCGGGCCGGCCCGCGGTGCCAGGGAGCCGGGACGACACCGGCAGCAGCGTGCGCAGCGCGCGGGCGTCGGGCTGGCGCCCGCGGGCCAGCAGCAGCTCGCGCAGGCCGCCGGCGACGGAGGCGAGCACGAGGTCGTTGAGGGAGACCCCGAGCCGGTGGCGCACGTCGGCCGACCCCGCGATGCTCTCCTCGACCCACGCGTACTGCCGCTCGCCGTCGAGGGGCCCGAGCAGCCCCTCGGACCGCACCGGCCACATCGCGGTGCCC
>JAEZKN010000013.1 GCA_023415395.1 Actinomycetes bacterium | reverse complement strand
ATCAGCCACACAGTGGTTTCGAGACAGGCGCCAGAGCGCCTTCCTCAACCACCGCATCGCTCAGCCGACCGACCTGGTCCGCGCGCCCGATCGCGGTGGTTGAGGAGGTTGCTCTGCAACCGTCTCGAAACCACCATCAGCCACACAGTGGTTTCGAGACAGGCGCCAGAGCGCCTTCCTCAACCACCGCATCGCTCAGCCGACCGACCTGGTCCGCGCGCCCGATCGCGGTGGTTGAGGAGGTTGCCCGGCAACCTTCCGGTGGTTGAGGAGGTTGCTCTGCAACCGTCTCGAAACCACCGGATCGCTCAGCCGACCGACCTGGTCTGCGCGGCGATCACGTCGGCGTACCAGTCGAAGGACCGCTTGGGGGTGCGGACCTGGGTCTCGTAGTCGACGTGCACGAGACCGAAGCGCTGGCTGTAGCCCTCGGACCACTCGAAGTTGTCCAGGAGCGACCACGTGTAGTAGCCGCGGACGTCGACGCCGCGCTGGACCGCGGTGGCGACCGCGCGCAGGTGGGCGTCGAGGTAGTCGATGCGCGGCTGGTCGTCGACGACGCCGTGCTCGTCGGGGCCCATGTTGTAGGCGCAGCCGGACTCGGTGATGTAGATCGGCGGCAGCGCGGCCCGGTAGCGGGCGCGCAGCGTGATCAGCCACTCGCGCAGGGCGTCGGGCACGACCGGCCAGCCGAAGTCGGTGACCGGGTAGCCGATGAGCTCGCGGAACTCGAACGGCATCTCCGCGTCCGCGCGGGCAGCGCCGATCTTGAACGGGTTGTAGTAGTTGACGCCGTAGAAGTCGAGTGGCTGGCGGATCGTGGCCAGGTCGCCGTCGCGGACGATCGGCTCGAGCAGCGGCTGCAGGTCCTGCGGGTAGCGGCCCAGCAGCATCGGCTCGGTGAACATGCCGTTCCACAGCGCGTCGAAGAGCTTGGTCGCGCCGACGTCGGCCTCGTCGTCGGAGGCCGGCCACATCGGCGCGTGGTTGTTGGCGCACCCGACGCTGGTCGCGCCCGCCGCGCGGAGCGCGACCGCGGCCCGGCCGTGGCCGAGGAGCAGGTGGTGGGCGGCCGGCACCGCGTCGAACATCAGCACCCGGCCGGGCGCGTGCATGCCGATCGCGTAGCCCATCATCATCACGACGTTGGGCTCGTTGACCGGGACCCAGTGCTCGACCCGGTCGGCGAACCGCTCGCCGAGGATCCCGGCGTAGTCGGCGAACCGGTCGACGGTGTCGCGGTTGAGCCAGCCGCCGTCGTCCTCGAGCGCCTGCGGCAGGTCCCAGTGGTACAGCGTCACCATCGGCTGCACGTCGTGGGCCAGCAGCTCGTCGATGAGCCGGTCGTAGAAGGCCAGGCCCTTCGGGTTGGGCGCACCCGACCCCGTCGGCTGGATGCGCGGCCACGACACCGAGAGCCGGTAGCCCCCGACACCGAGCCGCTTCATCAGCGCCACGTCCTCGGCGTACCGGTGGTAGTGGTCGCACGCGACGTCGCCGGTGTCGCCGTCGTGGATGCGCCCCGGCTCGGCCGTGAAGGTGTCCCAGATGCTCGGCCCCTTGCCGTCCTCGGCGGCCGCGCCCTCGATCTGGTACGACGCGGTGCTCGCGCCGAAACGGAAGCCGGGAGGGAGCGGGGGGAGCTGCACGGGCACAATCATGCAGATGAGCGTGGAGATCCGCCGGGGAACCGGCCGTTACCTCACCCGGGGTGAGGGCTATTTCACCCGTCACTCGTTCTCCTTCGGCACCCACTACGACCCGGAGAACGTCGCCTTCGGTCCGCTCGTGTGCCACGACGACCACCGGCTCAAGGCCGGGGCGGGCTTCCCCGACCATCCGCACCGCGACGTCGACATCGTCACGTGGGTGCTGTCGGGGTCGCTCACGCACTCCGACTCCGCGGGGCACTCCGGCGTCGTGCGGCCCGGCGAGGTGCAGGTGCTGCGGGCCGGGTCGGGCGTCACCCACGCCGAGATCGCCGGGCCCGAGGGCCAGGTGCGGTTCGTCCAGGCCTGGCTGCGCCCCGCCGAGACGGGTACGCCGCCCGCGTACTCGGTCACGCCGGTGACGCTCACCCCCGGGCAGCTGTGCGAGGTCGTCGTCCTGGGCTCGTCGCGGCTGCTCGTCGCCCGGCTGGAGACCGGCGACACCGTGACGCTGCCCGACGAGCCGCTCCAGCACGCGTTCGTCGCCGGTGGCGCGCTGACCCGGTCCTCGCTGGCCGAGCCGCTGGCCGACGGCGACGCCTTCCGCATCACCGACTCCCCCGGGTTGTCCGTGACCGCAGCGGTGCCGACCGAGCTGATGGTGTGGGCCTTCGGCCGATGACCCGGCAGGCGCCGCTTTCGCACGCTTGTAACGCGGGGTTAGACCTTCTTTGATCCCATTCGAACGGGGTGACCAGAAGTCCTAACCCCGCGTTACAAGCGGCGGGCGGGCCACCCTCAGCAGATGACCGCCAGCGCGCCGGGGACCACCTCGACGACGGCGGGGGCGGCACCGAGGCCGGGCAGCGGACCGAGCGGCTCGCCGTCGGCGCCCATGGGGATCGGCGTGCGGGCGGTGCCGCGGATCTCGACCCGCTTGCCTGAGAGCACGGTGACCTCGTCGAGCACGACGTGGCCGCCGTCGTAGACCTTCGGCAGCGAGCGCATGAGTGCGAGGCGGCCGGCGGCCTCGATGACGATCACGTCGAGCACGCCGTCCTCGACCGAGGCGGGCGGGGCGATCCGCATGCCCTTGCCGTAGTACGCCGAGTTCGCGACGACGACCGTGGCGGCGGCGTACTCGTGCTCGATGCCGTCGACCGCGACCCGGTAGCTGCCGGGCTGGTAGGTCGCCAGCGAGCGGAGCGCGGCGTAGGGGTACTGCAGCGTGCGCGGCAACCAGGTCGCGCGGTCGACGACCTCGGCGGCGCGGGCGTCGACGCCGGCGTAGACCGACCCCGCGACCAGCCGGCGGTCCGAGCCGACGCTCACCGACAACAGGTCCACCGACCGGACCGGGCCCCTCAGCAGCACGGCCGCCTGCTCGTCCGGCGAGCCCGGCATTCCGAGCATCCGGGCGAAGTCGTTGCCGCGGCCGGCGGGCAGCACGCCGAGGGTGCCGCCGCACGCGGAGACCAGGCCGGCCAGCGAGGAGAGCATCCCGTCACCGCCGACCGAGACCACGACGTCGCCGCGGGCGACGGCCTCGTCGACGAGCTCGACCATCGCGTGCGGTCCGGGCGAGTAGGTCACGTCGACGGTCGCGCCGCCCTCGCGCAGCAGCCGCGCGACCGGCACGACCGCGCCGGGGGCCGCGCCGCCGCCGGAGGCCGGGTTGACGAGGAAGGTGAAGGCCCGGCTCTCGTGGGTGGTCACGGGATCAGCACCCCCGGGTTGAGGACGCCGGTGGGGTCGAGGTCGGCCTTGACCGCGCGCAGCACCGAGACGCCGAGCGGCCCGACCTCCTGGGCGAACCACGGCTTGTGGTCGGTCCCGACCGCGTGGTGGTGGGTGATGGTCGCGCCGGCGGCGATCATCGCGTCGCTGGCGGCGGTCTTGGCCACCTCCCACTGCGCCAGCCCGTCGGCCGCCTCCTTCGCCGCGACGGTGAAGTAGAGCGAGCACCCGGTCTCGTAGACGTGCGAGATGTGGCAGAGCACGATCGACGGGTCGCCCAGCGCGCCGGTGAGCGCGGCCTTGACCTCGGCGTAGAGCCGCGGCACGTTCGACCAGAACGTCGCGGTCTCCAGCGTCTCGACGAGCACGCCCGCGTCCAGCATCGAGTCGCGGAGGTACGGCGCGTCGAACCGCCCGTGCGACCACTTCTCCCCCGGCGCGGTGCCGGCGGCCGCGCCGCCGAGGCCGGCCAGCACGGCGGTGACCGCCGCGCGCTTGGCCTCGACCGCGGCGGGGGCGCCCTCGTAGCCGG
>JAEZKN010000247.1 GCA_023415395.1 Actinomycetes bacterium | reverse complement strand
GACCTGACCTACGAGGAGGCGATCGCGCCCACCGCCGCGGCCGGGCAGGTCCCCTGCACCCAGCGGCACACCTCGATGACCTTCGCCGTGGGCACGATCGACGCCCTGGTCGACGGCCACCTCCTCGCGGTCGACTCCGAGCGGGTGCAGCAGCAGGTGGCCTCGGAGTGCCCCTCGCGTCTCGGCTCGTTCGTGGGCGGGTCGCTGGCGGACCAGCGGCTCTCGATGCTGCGCTCGGTCTGGTTCACGCCGTCGGTCGAGGAGTCCGACGCCGGCGCCTCCTGGTACCGCTGCGACGTGGTCGCCCTCGCCACCGACGAGGAGCTGGCGCCGCTGACCGGCAAGCTGGCCGGCGTGCTCGACAGCGACGCGGGACGCCAGCGCTACGGCATGTGCGGCACCGCGGAGCCCGGCACGCCCGACTTCTCCCGCGTCGTGTGCTCGGCGAGGCACACGTGGCGCGCGATCGCGGTCGTGCCCTTCGAGGCGGGCCCCTACCCCGGTGTCGCCGAGGTGCGTGAGGCCGGCGAGACGCCCTGCCAGGACGCCGGCGCCGACGCCGCCGCGGGCGCCCTCGACTACCAGTGGGGCTACGAGTGGCCCACCAAGCAGCAGTGGGCCGCCGGCCAGACCTTCGGCCGCTGCTGGGCCCCGGACTAGTTCTTCCCCACCCCGCACGGTGGTTGAGGAGGTTGCGCAGCAACCGTCTCGAAACCACCCCGCCTCGCTCGTCGGTCGAGTAGCGAGCGCCAGCGAGCGTATCGAGACCCCGAGTCCGCGCCGGCGGGGCCACAACCACCTCCGCTCGTGCTCCGGGCCCTCCCCGGGCCAACGCCCCGCGGGGAACGTCAGCGGGCGAGCTCGGCGGCCATCAGCTCCATCAGCTTCGTGAGGCCCTGGAACGGGCGGACCATGACGGTGAAGTCGACCAGCTGGCCCGACGCGTCCCAGGTGAGCATGTCGACGCCGTGCACCGTGAGCCCGTCGAGCGAGGCGGTGAACTCGAGGACGGCGGAGTCGTCGGCGTACCACTCCCGGACGTAGGTCAGCGTGGGGCCGAGGACGGCCATGGCCGCGGTGAGGTACGCCGTCGTGAGGGCCTTGCCCTCCTGGGGCGTGTGCAGGGCCGGTGAGCGGAAGACGCAGCCGTCGGCGACCAGGCCGTCGAGGAGGGCGGGATCGCGCGTGGAGACGACCTCGTGCCAGGCGACGACGGGCGCGGGCGTGGTCATCAGAAGCCCAGCTTGCGCAGCTGCTTGGGGTCGCGCTGCCAGTCCTTGGCGACCTTGACGTGGAGGTCGAGGTAGACCGGGGTGCCGAGGAGCGCCTCGATCTGCTTGCGGGCGGTCGTGCCGATCGAGCGCAGCCGCGAGCCCTTGGGCCCGATGATGATGCCCTTCTGGGAGTCGCGCTCGACGTAGACGTTGGCGTGGATGTCGAGCAGCGGCTTGTCCTCGGGCCGGCCCTCGCGCAGGTTCATCTCCTCGACGACGACGGCGACCGAGTGCGGGAGCTCGTCGCGCAGCCCGTCGAGCGCGGCCTCGCGGATCAGCTCGGCGGCCAGGACCTCCTCGGGGGCGTCGGTGAGGTCGCCGTCGGGGTAGAGCTGCGGCCCCTCCGGAAGCAGGCCGACCAGCAGGTCCTGGAGCAGGCCGACCTGGTCGCCGGACTTCGCCGAGACCGGGACGATCTCGGCCCAGTCGACGCCGATCTCGGTGCCGAGAGCGGCGATGTCGAGCAGGTGCTTGCCGATCTGCTCCGAGGAGGCCAGGTCGGTCTTGGTGGCGATCGCGACCTTCTTGGTGCGCTTGACCTTGGCCATCTCGGTGGCGATGAACCGGTCGCCGGGCCCGATCTTCTCGTTCGCGGGGAAGCACACGGCGACCACGTCGACCTCGGCGAGCGTCGTGGTGACCAGGTCGTTGAGCCGCTCACCGAGCAGCGTGCGCGGCCGGTGCAGGCCGGGCGTGTCGACGAGGATCAGCTGCGCGTCCTCGCGGTGCACGATGCCGCGCACCACGGTGCGCGTGGTCTGCGGCTTGTCGGAGGTGATGACCACCTTCTGCCCGACCAGCGCGTTGGTCAGCGTCGACTTGCCGGCGTTCGGCCGGCCCACGAACGACACGAAGCCGCTGCGGTGCTCACTCATGCGGGGTCCTCGCCTCGTCGTAGTCGGCCCAGATCTGGTCGTCGCTCCTGCCCGCCGCCTTGCCGGCCCGCCAGATCGGCCCCGGGTCGACGGCGCGCGGCTGGCGTCGCGCGACACCGCGCCAGTAGCCCATCACGTCGTACGCCGCCGACGGCAACCGGCGCTCGCGCATCAGGTGCTTGCGGATCGCCCGCATCTGCGCGGACTCACCGGCCATCCAGAAGTAGCCCTCGCCGGCCGGCCAGTCGATGTCCTCGACCGCGGCAGCCAGGGCGCTCTCCCCCGGCGCGGGCGGCGTCAGCCAGGTGACGTCCGCCGTGCCCGGGAGGTACGTCGCCAGGTCGTCGGGCACCTCGGCCCAGATCTGCGTCGGCACGGTGACGGTCTCGGCGATGCGGGCCATGGCCGTCATCGCCGTCAGGTCGCCGACCAGCAGCAGCCACGCGGCGTCGGCCGGCATCGCGAAGGAGCCCTTGGGCTCGGTGATCGTGACCGTCTGTCCGACGACGTCCAGCCGGGCCCACTCGGTCACCAGGCCGACCTCGTGCACGACGACGTCGAGCACCAGCTCGCCGTCCGACCACGAGCGCACCGTGTAGTAGCGGCTCTGGAACTGGCCGGGCACGACCAGCCCGACCCACTCGTCCGGCACGCCGGTGGACGTGAAGTCCGCCAGCCCCGGGCCGCCCAGCACGAGCCGGACCAGGTGCGCCGAGAGCTGCTCGCGGCGCAGCACCGTCGCGTCGTACTGCCGGGCCCGGGTGCTCACCGGTCAACCGTATCGGGCGCCCCCTCCTGTCTCGACACGCCGGTCGCGAGCTCGGCCCGAGGCGGCTCAGAACGTGTGACGGAGCGGGTAGCCGCTCTCCCCGTTCGCGTCGGTCTTGGTCGCGAGCACGTGGTGCAGCTGGATCTCGTTGCGCTCGAAGCCCAAGCGCGAGCCGGCCATGTAGAGGCCCCACACCCGCGCGGTGCCCTCGCCGACCTCGGCGACGCACGCGTCCCAGTTGTCGACCAGGTTGCGGCACCAGCCGGCGAGCGTCTTGGCGTAGTGCACGCGGAAGTTCTCCTCGTGCTGCACCTCGATCCCGACGTCCTGCACGTCGCGGATGATCGTGCCGGAGCCGATCAGCTCACCGTCCGGGAAGACGTAGCGGTCGATGAAGGCACCGGTGTTGCGCGGCCGGTTGTCGTGGCGGGTGATGCAGTGGTTGAGCAGCCGGCCCCGGGGCTTGAGGTGGTCGCGGATCCAGGAGAAGTACGACGGGTAGTTCTTCACGCCGATGTGCTCGGTGAGCCCGATCGAGCTGATCGCGTCGAACCCGGTCTCCTCGACGTGCCGGTAGTCCATGTAGCGGACCTCGGCGAGGTGGTCGAGCCCCTCCTCCTTGATGCGCTGCTGGGCCCACGACGCCTGTTCCCGCGAGAGCGTGACGCCGATCGCCTGCACGCCGTACTCCCGCGCCGCGTGGCGGACCATGCCGCCCCAGCCGCAGCCGAGGTCCAGCAGCCGCTGGCCGGGCTGGAGGTCGAGCTTGCGGGCGACGAGGTCGTACTTGTAGGCCTGCGCCTCCTCGAGCGTCGCGTCCGCGGTCGGGTAGACCGCGCAGGTGTAGGTCATCGAGGGACCGAGGACGTGCTCGTAGAAGGTGTTCGAGACGTCGTAGTGGTGGTGGATCGCCTCGGCGTCGCGGCCCTCGGAGTGCCGCAGGCCCTCGACCACCCGGCGCCAGCGCGGGATGGCCTCCTGCGGGGGCGGCGGCGGGGGCTTGAGGTGGGAGAACCCGAGGCTGCGCACGATCGACACCGCCTCGGCGGGAGCCGGCCGGCGGAACCGCGTGCGGTTCATCAGCAGGCTGAACGCCTCGTAGGGGTCGCCCGGGTGGACGCCGACCAGGTCGAGGTCCCCGGCGACGTAGGCGCGGGCCAGGCCGAGGTCGCCCGGCGCGGTCATGATGTAGGACAGGCCGCGCTCGTTGCGCAGGTGCAGGCCGAACTCCGCGTCCGCCGGCCCGGCCGAGCTGCCGTCGTACGCCGTGAAGCGCAGCGGCATCCCGTCCTGCAACAGCCTGTCGACAGCCTCACCGATCGTGTAGCTCTTGCTCATTGTCTCTTCACCGCCTTGTCGTAGAGGCTGGTCAGCCGGTCGTCGGGGTCGTAGCGCCCCTTCACGGCCGCCAGGTTGGCGCCGTCGTAGAGCTCGTCGAAGGTCGGGCGGTCGTAGAACGCCTCGCTGTAGAGCGACTTGTGCCCGCCCAGCTCGTGCACCTTGACCTCGATCGCGCGGTTGAGCGGACCCTCGGGGGCGTCCGGCCCGCGGTGGACCGTGCCCCAGAAGCCCACGTTCACGTAGAGCCGGTCGGGCTCGAGTGGGTAGGTGGGCCAGTCCCGCAGCGCCTGGCACGGGCACAGCCACACCGGCCGCATGCCGACCTCGTCGTCGAACCACTCCAGGAACTCGGGCAGCCGCTCGACCGGGACCTCGATGTCCTGGATGACCCGCTCACGCAGCGGGCGGCCCTGGCGTCGGTCGATCCGGTCGACGATCCCGTAGCGCCGGTCCAGGGCGACCAGCTTGTGATAGACGTCCGAGCGCCGCCAGCGCCGCGGCCAGAGCCGGCGGATGCGCGGGTTCTGCACGCCGAACGCACCGGAGCACCAGAACCAGTCGGTGTCCCAGCGCCACAGGTAGTCGTAGGTCGTGAGCAGGTCCCGCCCGAGCCCGGTCGAGCCGTGCTGCTGGATCGAGCGGTAGTAGATGTCCTGGCCGGTGTAGTCGCTGGTCGGGCCGCCCTCGTCGGTCCAGCGGGCGAGCGTCAGGTAGTACTCCCCCGGACCGAACGCGACGCCGTCGAGCGCGTCGACCGCCTCGCCGTCGTAGGACCGGGCCTCGGCGATCTCCTGGACCGCCTTGGCCAGCAGGCCCGCGTCGTCGAAGCGCACGTGGCGCAGCGCCACCCGGTCGGGGACCTGCATCAGCGAGATCCGCAGGCGGGTGGCGTAGCCCAGGGACCCGTAGGAGTTGGGGAAGGTGTCGAAGAGGTCGTCGCCCGGGCGGCACGTGACGACCTCGCCGGCACCGGTGAAGACGTCCATCTCCAGCACGGACTCGTGCGGGAAGCCCAGCCGGAAGCTGGTGGACTCGATGCCGAGCCCGGTGACCGCGCCGCCCAGCGTGATCGTGCGCAGCTGCGGCACGACGTGCGGGATCAGGCCGTGCGGCAGCGTGGCGTCGACGAGGTCCTCGTAGGTGCACATGCCCTGCACCTCGGCGGTCCCCGCGTCCGCGTCGATCGCGATGACGCCGTCCAGGCCGGAGACGTCCAGGCCCGGGGCGGAGGTGGCAGCCCGGGGGCGGAAGAGGTTCGAGGTCTTCTTCGCCAGGCGCACGGGTGCGCCGGGCGGGACCGCGGCGTACGACGCCCGCAGCCGCTCGACGGCCTCCCGGTGTGCCTCCCAGCCACGCAGCCTCACAGGAGGGAACTTACTCCTGTTGCGAGGATCAGGTCGTAAGGGTCGCCTCGATCGCACCCTTCACGTCGCCGCGGTGCACGACGACGCCGGCGCCGCCGAAGTCGCGGAGGGCGTCGAGGTCGGCGGGGGCGACGCCCTCCGCTCCGGTCAGCACGACGGCGGCCTCGAGGCCCCGCGAGCCCGACGCGACGGCCATGGCCACGCAGACGCCGGCGGCCGAGACCCGGAGCGAGGGCAGGTCCACGGTGGCGGCGGCGTAGGTG
>JAEZKN010000568.1 GCA_023415395.1 Actinomycetes bacterium | reverse complement strand
CTCGGGCGTCTCCGCGGCGGGCACGGCGGGCTGGGCCGGGCGGGCGGGGCCGCTCCACTCGGGCGGCCGCTTGTCGAGGTACGCCGCCACGCCCTCGGCCGCGTCCGGCATCTCGAGCAGACGGGCGAGCAGCTCGCTCTCGGCGCTCCACGCCGCTACCGGGTCGCACTGAGCCGACTCCCACAGCAGTCGCTTGGACACCGCCACTGCGACCGGCGCGGTGTGGTCGGCGATCTCGCGGGCGATCCCCGTCGCCACCGCGAGCACGTCCTCGGCCGGCGGTGCGTGGTTGGCGAGCCCCCACGCGAGGGCGTCGGCGCCGGAGAACCGCCGCCCGGTCAGCAGCAGCTCGGCCGCGCGGGCGGTGCCGAGGTGCCGAACCGCGGTCCAGTGCCCCATCCACTCGGCGACGAACCCCAGCCGGACGAACGGCAGGGCGAGGACGGCCTCGCTGGCCACCACCCGGACGTCGCACTGCATCGCGAGCGTGAGGCCGGCGCCGACGGCGTGGCCGTTCACTGCCGCGATCACGGGCTTGCGCAGGTGCAGCGGAGCCAGCCACTCCAGGTCGGGGTCCGCGGCCGCGGACTCGCCGCCGAAGCCGTCCTCGGTCATCTCCGAGCCGGCACAGAAGACCGGGCCCGCGCCGGTCAGCACCACGGCGCGGACGTCGTCGGAGCGGTCGCAGTGGTGCAGCACCCGGGTGAGCTCGGCGAGGGCCGGCCCGTCGAGCGCGTTGCGCCGCTCGGGACGGTCGAGCGTCACGGTGGCGACACGGCGGTCGTTCTCGAACCGCAGGCGCGTCAGCCCGCCGACGTCGACGGGGTCGAGTCCGCCGTCCCAGGACGGTGTCGAGCCGTCGTACCTCATCGCGCTCCGGCGTAGATCGCCACCACGTCGGCGGCGAGCGCACGCGCCTGCCGACCGCCGGGGTCGAGCAGCACCTGGTTGGCCTTGGCCCGCCGGTAGTAGAGGTGCGCCCGGTGCTCCCAGGTGAACCCGATGCCACCGTGGAGGTGGATCGTCTCGTTCGCGATCCGGAAGGCCGCGTCCCCGCAGCGGCGGCGGGCGACGGCGAGCGCAGCCCGGCGCAGGGTGGGTTCGGCGTCGGCGGAGCGGACGGCGAAGGACAGCGCCGAGCGTGCCGACTCGAGCAGGACGTAGAGCTCGGCGACCTGG
The DNA here is from genome assembly GCA_023415395.1 of Actinomycetes bacterium. GTDB lineage: Bacteria > Actinomycetota > Actinomycetes > Propionibacteriales > Nocardioidaceae > Nocardioides. The sequence goes on along the minus strand of JAEZKN010000568.1, from coordinate 9,481 downwards.
TGCTTCACCCCCTGGAAGGCGGCGATCGCCTGGCCGAACTGCTCGCGGACCTGCACGTACTCCACGGTCATCCGCAGCGCCTCGACGGCGAGCCCGACGCCCTCCGCGGCGAGGGCGCGCGCGCCGGCGGACTCCCACGTGTCGCAGGCGCGCTCCGCGGCGGGCCCCGAGGCCTGGACCACGGCTCGGGCGGCGTCCAGCCTCACCTCCGCCGCGCCCCGAGTGAGGTCCAGCGTCTCGCGGGGGTGCGCCGACGCTCCGCTCCCGGCCGGCACCCACGTCAGGACGCGCTCGGAGCCGTCCACCGCCGGCACCAGCCAGCCGTCGGCGTCGGCCCCGGCGAGGACCGACGCGACGGCGCCCGTCACCGTCGGGCCGCCCGCGCCGTCCTGGAGGTGCGGGAGCGGGCCCAGCGGGTCGTACGCCGGCACGACGACGGCCGTCCCGGCCGCGATGTCGGCGAGCAGGATGCGCGCGGTCTCTCCGTCGATCAGCTCGAGGAGAGCGGGCACGGCCTGGCCCACCACCGGGAGGAAGGGCCCGCCGTGGACGGCGCGGCCCATCTCCTCGTGCACGACCAGCTCCGCGTCCACCCCCAGCCCCGTGCCCCCGAGCTCGTCCGGGACGCGCACGCCCTGGAGCCCGAGCCGTTCGGCGAAGGCCCGCCACGTGGCTCGGTCGTACGGCGCCGCGGCCGCGGCCTCGTGCGCGTCGGCGGACGCCGGCGTCGTGTCGGCCAGCAGACGGCGGGTCGCCGACCTGAGGGCGCGGAGGTCCTCCTCGGAGATCACTGGTGCAGGTCCGCGAGCGAGTGGAGCACCTTGCCGTCCGGGGAGATGCCCGCCGTCTCGAGGGCCAGCGCCTTGGCGGCGTCCATGTCGTAGTGGTTGGTGACCACGACCTTCTGCGCGTAGAGACCACCGCCGGCCTGGATGACCGTCACGTGCTTCCACCCGCCGAAGGCGTCCGCGGTGAAGTCGCGGATGGTGTGGAAGAGCCGCATGCGGTACTCCGCGTCGACACCGTCCATGGTCCGCATGTACTTCTCGAGGTAGGGACCCGTCTCCGGGTTCCGGAGGTCGGCGAGGGACGGCGCGGTGAGGACCGCGCCGCCGGCGATGTCGTGGAGGTGGCGCACCATCGTGCTGAACTGCGCGGCGGCGTGGTACTTGGCGGCGTTCGTGAACATCTCGTCCGGCGACGCCCAGCCCTCGGGGGTGAAGGTCGCGTGGTGCATCGCCGCCTCGAAGCCTGCCCGGATCAAGGTGGCGTAGGTGATCATCTCGGCGATCTTGTCCTTGATGTGCCCGATCCGCTGGAGGCCGTTCGCCTCGGCGATGAGCTGCGCGAGGCCGACCAGCGTGTCGGCGAGCCGGACGTAGCTGCCGACGCTGCCCAGTCGCTCCCAGAGCCCGAGGGAGTGCGCGAACGTCGCCGAGTGCTCGACCTCCCCGGCCAGGAAGACCCGCTCGTGCGGCACGAACACGTCGTCGAAGACGATGAACCCCTCGGTCATGACGTGGCGCGAGCTGTAGGGGAAGAAGTCCGGGTCCATGTCCGGCCGCGGCGCGAAGGACGCGTTGATCACCCGCACCCCGGGGGAGTTCACGGGGACGGCGGCGGCGACGGCGTAGTCCTCCTCGCCGGGCTTCATCCGCTTGGTCGGCATCACCATCAGCTCGTGCGCGATCGCCGCCGAGCTGATGTGGAGCTTCGCCCCGCGGATGACGATGCCCTCGTCGCTGCGGTCGACGATCCGCACGTAGAGGTCGGGGTCGTCCTGCTTGCCGGGCGAGAGCGCCCGGTTGCCCTTGGCGTCGGTGATCGTCTGCACCAGGCGGATGTCGCGCTTCTTGCTCTCCTCGAAGTACGCGAGCGCCCGCTCGGCGTACTGCGGGAGCTGGTCGCGCATCCGGCTGGCCGCGGTGAGGACCATCAGGAGGCCGTTGGAGGTCGAGATGGTCGGGAAGTCCCAGTGCAGCTGCTGCTCCTGGGTCGCGCGCAGCTCCTCGACCGAGCTCGGGATGAAGAAGTAGGGGCCGTGCGCGTCGGGCCCGGGCTGGAAGTGCTGGTCGTAGCCCTTCGCCGCCGCCAACGCCCCACCGCGCAGGAGCGGCTCCTGGGTCACGTCGGGGACGGCGTGACCGTTGACGAAGAGGCGACGGCCGTCGCGGAGGGACTCGAGGTACTGGTCGCCGGTGAGCATCAGGTCTGGTCCTTGGGTCGAAGGGTCGGTGCAGGTCGTGCTGGGTCGGCCAGCGGTGGCCGGGGATCGCGCGGGAGCCCGAGGACCCGTTCGGCGATGATGTTCTTCTGGATCTCGTCGCTGCCCCCCGCGATGCGGTGGGCCGGGGCGCCCAGGACCAGCTGGGTCCACGCGAACGTGCCCCAGTCGCCGTGGTCGGAGATCAGGCGCGGTCCCAGGATGCGGGTGGCCACGGCGATGTAGAACTCCATGTCCGCCGTGCTGAGCAGCTTGAGCACCGAACCGGTCTGCGCGGACTCGGGCGCGGTCCGGCTGCGTCGCGCCGTCTCCTTGACGATCTGCTCGCGCTCCCACGCCTCGGCGAGCAGCTCCTGCACCGCCGGGTCCTCGAGGGCCCCGGTGGTCTCGGCCAGGGCGAAGAGCCGACGGACCGGGTCGTTCATCAGTCCGTTGTGCTCGTCCCCCATCAGCGAGCGCTCGCTGGTGAGCGTCGTGAGCGCGATCGGCCACCCGCCACCGACCTGCCCGAGGCGGTGCTGGTCAGGGATGCGGACGTCGTCGAGGAAGACCTCGTTGAAGTGCTCGGCGCCGGTGATCTGGCGCAGCGGCCGCACCTCGACGCCCGGCGCGGTCATGTCGACCAGGAACGCGGTGATGCCCCGGTGCCGGTCCGACACCTCGCCGGTGCGGGCCAGGAGCTCGCCGATCTGGGCGAGGTGGGCGTACGACGACCACACCTTCTGCCCGTTGACGACCCATCCGTCGTCGGCCGGCCGGGCCGAGGTCCGCAGGCTGGCCAGGTCCGACCCCGCCCCCGGCTCGGAGAAGAGCTGGCAGCAGATCACATCGCCGCGCCAGATGCCCGGCAGGTAGGCGGCCCGCTGCTCGGCGGTGCCGTGCTCGAGGATCGTGGGGCCCACGATGTCGTGCCCCACGAGGAAGCAGGCGGTGTTGGGCACCTCGTACTCCCGCAGCACCGCGTGCACCCGGTTGCGGTGCTCGACCGAGAGCCCGCGACCGCCGTACTCCACCGGACCGTCGACCCAGGCCAGTCCCGCGTCGAAGAGCGCGCGCTGCCAGGCCCGCGCCGCCTCGACCTCGTCGGCCTCGTCGGCGCCACGGCGCAGACCGACGCCGACGACGTCGTCCGGGCCTGCTCCGAGGGTGGCCGGGGCGCGGCGCGGGACCCGTGGCTCGAGGAAGGCGCGGGCCTCGGCCTCGATCTCCTCGAGGGTCGGAGCCGTCGTCGTCGCCATCACGCGCCCCCGCCCTGGGCGAGCTCCGCACGCAGGACGCTCTTGTGGATCTTCCCGCTCGCGTTGCGCGGCATCTCGTCGAGCACCACCACTCGCGTCGGGATCTTGTAGCTCGCCAGCCGGCCCCGGCAGTGCTCCCGGAGCTCGGCGACGGTGAGGTCGCCCCCGCCCCTGAGCCGGACCACCGCGGTGACGACCTGGCCCCAGTGGTGGTCGGGCTCGCCGACCACGGCGATCTCCTCGACGCGCGGGTGGTCCCCGATGACGTCCTCGATCTCGACCGGGTAGACGTTCTCGCCACCGCGCACGATCATGTCGTCGGCCCGACCCGCCAGGTGGAGGTAGCCCTCCTCGTCCTTCCAGGCCAGGTCCCCGGCGCGGAACCAGCCGTCGCGCACGGCCCTGGCGGTGAGCTCGGGCTGACCGAGGTACCCGCTCATCACGGTGTCCCCCCGGGAGGCGATCTCGCCGATCTCGCCGTCCGGCACCTCGGAGCCGTCCGGGGCGAGCAGGCGGACGTCGCAGCCGTAGGCGGGCTTGCCGATCGCTCCCAGCAGCCACTCGTCGCCGGCCAGGGCGCGGCGGTGGTCCTCGGGGCGGAGCACCAGCTGCCCGCCGGCCTCGGTCCCGGCGCCGAAGCCGTTGTGGAGGTCGCAGTCGAAGACCTCGACCATCTCGCGGATCACCGCGGTGGGCATCGGCGCGCCGCCGTACATGATCGAGCGGAGTCGTGCGTACTCACACTCGCGCACCCGGGGATGCCCGAGGAGCTGGATGATCATGCTCGGCACCAGCATGGCCTGGCGCACGCCGCCCTCCTGGAGCCACCACAGGCCCTGCTCGAGGTCCCACTGCGGCAGCACCACGGACGCGCCGCCGCGCGACATCCCGTACATCACGTGGCCCATGCCACCGGCGTGGAACAGCGGCGCCCCGGACATCAGCAGGTCACCGGGGCGGATGCCCAGCTCGAGCGCCCCGGACTGGGTGATCGCCTTGATCATCCGCTGCGACTGCATGACGCCCTTCGGCGTCCCCGTCGTCCCGCTGGTGAAGGAGATGCTGAGGATCTCGTCGTCACGGGTGACGGACTCGATCTCGCCGCCGTCGGGCCCGGTGGCGAGGAACTCCTCGTACGTCGCCAGCCCCTCGGTGGAGGTGTCGAAGGTGATCCGCTCGCGCACGTGCGCGGCCGCCTCGGGGAAGCACGCCGCGATGGTCTCCTCGTAGCGTCCGCTGAGGAACACCATCCGGGCCTCGCTGGCCGCCAGGACCGCACGCACCTCCGCAGGGGCCAGCCGGAAGTTCAACGCGACGTAGGTGGCGCCCAGCTTCATGCAGGCGAGGACGACCTCGACGTACTCGCAGGAGTCGGTGGCCATGATCGCGACCCGGTCGCCCCGGCCGATCCCCTGCTCGCGCAGGGCGCGCACCAACCGGGTGACCCGAGCGTCCACCTCGCCGTAGCTGCGAGCCTTCCCGTCGACGGCGACCAGGCACGGGTCCTGGGCGCTGAAGCGCGCATGGAGCGTCACCCAGTCACCCGGGGCCAGCGCGGACAGCTGCGACATGCGGATCCTCCTCCGGTCGCTCGATCGAGCGATCTCCTGAATTAATTCAGAAACCGGCCGGGCATGCAAGCGCTTCGGCGGTGGGAGCTTGTCCCGGGCCCCCAAAACGGACGTCGCATGTCCGCCTCTGGCTCGCCACTCTGACAGTGGCTCCTCTGACTGATCGTCAGTTAGGGTGCTCACCCGGACGCGGACCAGCGCCACGGAGAGGCCACGACGAGGGAGGACGATGAGCGAGGCCAACCAGGCGGACCCCGAGAGTGCCGACGCACGCCGGATCAGCCACCTGATCAAAGCGGCGGAGGACATCAAGCTCGCGGTGCGCCGCCAGGACGGCCAGGAGACGCCGGTCGGCCCCCGGGCGCTGCGCACCCGCGGCAAGCTCCTCGAGGCCGCGGCCCGCCTGTTCACCCAGCGCGGCTACCTCAGCGTGTCGCTGAACGACGTCGCCCAGGAGGCCGGCGTCAGCCTCCCGACGATCTACCAGTACTTCGCCGATCGCAACGACATCGTCGCGACGCTCGCCGCCGACCACGCGCTCGGGATGCTCCGAGCCGGCGCCGATGACTGGAACCCCCAGGCCGGACGCCTCGGCCTGCGCCGCGCGATCGCCGCCCTCGTGACGCTCTATGCCGAGAGCAGCCCGTTCTTCTCGCTGTGGGAGGTGGCCAGCCACGTCGACGAGCGCCTCGCCGACCTCCGCAGTGACTTCGAGGACCAGTTCCGCGGCGGGTTCGCGCGCAAGATGCGCAAGGGCATGGAGCTCGGCCTCGTCCGGCCCGACCTCGACCCCGTCGAGGTCGCTCGCGCCATGAACCTGATGGTGCAGAGCTACTGCCACGACGTCTTCGTCGTGAGCGTGCGGCGTGGCGGAGCCCCGCCCGACCCCGACGACGTCGTCGACCTGTTGACGGCGCTCTGGGCGGACGCCATCGGCCTGCGCGAGCCCTCGACCCGGAGCCAGGAGGCCTTCCCGGACCAGTCGCCCAGCTAGCGCGGCGCCATGCGGAGCGCGCCGTCGAGCCGGATGACCTCGCCGTTGAGGTAGTCGTTGTCCACGATGGACAGCACCAGCGCGGCGTACTCCTCCGGTGCGCCGAGGCGCTGCGGGAACGGGACACCGGCCGCCAGGCCGGCGCGGAACTCCTCCGACACCGACATCAGCATCGGCGTGAGCACGATGCCCGGGGCGATCGCCATGACCCGGATGCCGAACTGGGCGAGGTCCCGGGCGGCCGGCAGCGTCAAGGCGACGATGCCGCCCTTGGAGGAGGCGTACGCCGCCTGCCCGATTTGTCCCTCGAACGCGGCGACCGACGCCGTGTTCACGATGACCCCGCGCTGTCCGGCAGCGTCGGGCTCCGCGGCGGCCATCTGCTCGGCGGCCAACGCCAGCACGTGGAACGTGCCCACGAGGTTGACCTGGATCGTCTTCGCGAACAGGCCGAGGTCGTGCGTCCCCGAGCGCGACAGGATCCGCCCGGCGGTCCCGATCCCGGCGCAGTTGACGACGGTGCGCAGCGGCTGGACGGCTGCAGCGGCGGCGACCGCGGCCCGCACCTGCTCGGGGTCCGTGACGTCGACCGGGTGGTAGGTCGCTCCCGGCACGCGTGCGGCCTCCTCCCGGCCGACGGCCTCGAGGGCGCTCGGCAGGTCGAGCACGTGCACCTGCGCGCCCTCCCTCGCCAGTGCGGCGGCCGTCGCCGCCCCCAGTCCGGAGGCGCCGCCGGTGACGACGGCGGACGTGTTCCTCAGCTCCATGACGCTCCTCAGATCCGCTCGATGATGGTCGCGTTGGCCATGCCGCCGCCCTCGCACATGGTCTGGAGGCCGTAGCGGCCGCCGGTGTCCTCGAGGTGACCGACCAGCGACGACAGGAGCCGTGTGCCCGAACCGCCCAGGGGATGGCCGAGGGCGATCGCCCCGCCGCGCGGGTTGAGTCGCTCGGGGTCGGCGTCGAGGTCGCGCGCCCAGGCCAGGGGGACCGGCGCAAACGCCTCGTTGACCTCGTAGGCGTCGATGTCGTCGATCCCGAGGCCGGCCCGGGCCAGCACCTTGCGGGTCGCCGGGATCGGTCCGGTCAGCATCAGCTCGGGGTCGGACCCGCTGACCGCGAAGGCGTGCAGCCGCGCGCGCGGGGTGAGGCCCAGCCGGGACGCGCGCTCGGCGCTCATGACCAGCGCCGCCGAGGCGCCGTCGGTGAGCGGCGAGGAGTTGCCGGGGGTGATGACCCAGCCGATCTCGGGGTAGCGCTCGGCGTACGCCTCGTCGCGGAACGCCGCCGGCAGCTGCCCCAGGCCCGCGGCACTCGTGGCGGGTCGCACCGTCTCGTCGACCTCGTGGCGGGTGCCGTCGGGGAGCTCGACCGGCACCAGGTCGCGGGCGAACCCGCCGGCCGACGCGCAGGCGGCGGCGAGCTCGTGCGAGCGTGCCGAGTAGGCGTCGAGCTCCTCCCGCGCGAGCCCCCACCGCGCCGCGATCAGCTCGGCACCGATCCCCTGGTGCGGCAGGCTCGGGTAGCGGCGGGCCAGCGGGGCGAAGGGGTCGCCGCCGCGAGCGGCGGTGCCCATGGGCACCCGGCTCATCGACTCCACGCCGCAGGCGATCGCCACGTCGTACGCGCCGGCGATCACACCCTGGGCGGCGAAGTGGACCGCCTGCTGGCTGGAGCCGCACTGACGGTCGATCGTCGTGCCCGGCACCGACTCCGGGAAGCCCGCGACGAGCAGTGCGGTGCGGGCGATGTTGAGCGCCTGGTCGCCCGCCTGGCCCACGCACCCGGCGAGGACGTCGTCGACCTCGCCGGGGTCGATGCCGGAGCGCTCGACCAACGCCGCGAGGACGGTGGCGAGGAGGTCGGCCGGGTGGATGCCGGAGAGGGCTCCTCCGGGCTTGCCCCGCCCCGAGGCGGTGCGGACGACATCGACGATGACCGCGTCGGTCATGGGACTCCTTCGAGGACGGTCGAGCACTATTGACTTAGCGCTCGCTAAGTAGCAGTCTGCTCACCCCCGCCGGTCCCCGTCAAGGACCGGTCCACCCCCGTCCCCGAGGAGCGTCCCGTGGATCCCCTGCAGTCCTTCCGGCTCGACGGCCGGGTCGTGGTCGTGACCGGCGCCAGCTCGGGCCTCGGCGCCGGCTTCGCACGCGCCGTGGCGGCCGTCGGGGCCGACGTCGCCCTCGTCGCCCGCCGGGCCGACCGCCTGGAGGAGCTGGCGAGCGAGCTGACCGCCGGCGGGGCCCGGACGACGGTCGTCGCCACGGACGTCTCCTCGGTCGAGGACTGCCGTCGGGCGGCCGAGCCCCTCGCCGCCGACCACGGGCGCATCGACGTGCTCGTCAACAACGCCGGCCTCGGCGCGGGCACCCCGGCGCACCGCGAGACCCCGGAGTCCTTCGCGTCGGTCATCGACGTGAACCTCGCCGGGGCCTTCTGGATGGCCCACTCCTGTGCTCCGCACATGCGGCCGGGGTCTGCGATCGTCAACGTGGCGAGCGTGCTGGCCCACGTCACGTCGCGCTTCCCCGACGCGTCCTACGCCGCCAGCAAGGCGGGGCTCGTCGGTCTGACCCGCTCGCTCGCGCAGGAGTGGGGCGGCGAGCGCGGCATCCGGGTCAACGCCCTGTGCCCCGGCTACTTCGCCACCGAGATGACCACGCGCGGCCAGGACGCGCTGCGCGCCATGGTGGCCGAGCAGAGCATCCTGGGACGGTTCGGCGAGCAGCAGGAGCTCGACGGGGCCCTGCTGTTCCTCGCCTCGCCCGCGTCCTCCTACGTCACCGGCGCCAGCATCCTGGTCGACGGCGGCTTCGCGGCGCTCTGAGCGACGCGGTCGATAGGGTCGACGCCATGGAAGCAGCCTGGCGGGACTTCCCCGCCGTCGAGCTCTCCCCCATCCTGGAGGTCGCCCTCCGCGAGATCGTGGCGCACGGCTACGACGCCACGAGCGTGCGCACCATCGCGCGCGAGGTCGGGGTGACCGTGCCCGCGCTGTACTACCACTTCGAGAACAAGCAGGCGATGCTCGCCGCCCTGCTCGACCACGCGATGGGGATCGTCACCGAGCACGTCGAGGGTGCGCTCGCCGAAGCCGGAGACGACCCGACGGCGCGGCTGGGCGCCGTCGTGGAGGCGATCGTGCTCTACTGCGCGCACCACCGCGACCTGGCCTTCCTCGACTCCGAGCGGCGCTCGCTCACTCCGGCCAACCTCCGCCGCTACGTCGCGCACCGCGACCGGATCGAGAGCCAGCTGCGCGAGATCATCGAGGACGGGTGCTCCCGGGGCGTCTTCCGCACGACCGAGACCGAGGAGTGCGGCCGGGCCATCCTCGCGATGTGCCAGGGCGTCGCGGGGTGGTTCGACCCCCGCGGCGAGCTGACCCCCGAGGCGACCGCCCGTCGCTACGCGACCATCGCCCTCGCGGCGGTGCGGGCCGCCGGCTGAC